>JAFAQO010000335.1 GCA_019246375.1 Mycobacterium sp.
GCGGGTGTGTGCATCGCCGCTTTGCTGCTGATCGACGAGGATCTGACGCAGGAACGCATGCGTCCCGGCGGGCAGCCGCTCGGTTTTCGCCTGTGGCTGGCTTTCTTGCTGTGCATCGCGCATTGGGTGGTCGCTGGTCTCGACCGCGGCCGGTTCCACTGGTCGGACAATGTCCCGTTGCCGTTGCGCCTTGCGGCAATCGTCGTGTTCGCCGCGGGGTTGTCGCTCTTTCTGTGGGCGATGTATGTGAACCGGTTCTTTTCCTCTGTCGTGCGAATACAGCGGGAGCGCGGCCACCGCGTCGTAACGGGCGGTCCCTACCGCTGGGTGCGGCACCCCGGCTACGCCGGCGCGCTACCCGCATTCGTGGCAAGCGGAGTGGCTCTCTGCTCGTGGCTCGCCACGGCTATCGGTTTGCTCGGCGTGCCGCTGCTCCTGTGGCGCCTTACTTCCGAGGAGCGCACTCTCGAAGCCGAGCTGCCGGGCTACCCCGAATATGCGCAGAGCGTCCGCTGGCGGTTATTCCCCGGCGTTTGGTGACGGCTGGGAGTTGTTCCAGCCGCGCCGCCGTACACGGCAATGCGCGTCAATAGCTCGGCTTGGCCGCAGACGGTGTCAGCTGAATCTCGTGGGTCCAGCAAGAACGGTCCTGCGTGTGCAGGTACCAGAACGACTCGGCGATCTTGACCGGATTGATTACAAGGTCGCGTCGGTTCTGGTTGCGAGGCAATGCGCGGGTTCCCGGCGAGTCGATCGTGCCGTCGATGACGATGTTGGCGACGTGCACCCCGTGTTCGGAGTACTCCTCGGTCAGCACCTGCGCCAAGGTGCGCATCATGACCCGGGGGTAGTACAGCGACTGTCCAGTCAGGCGCTTCTTCCCGCGCAGTGAGCTGGAGTTATTGGAGAAGAAAAACGACCCCTGGCCCTTCTTGCGCATCGCCGGCAACACTTCCTTGGCGACGAGAAACGGCCCACGGCAGGAGATGTGCAGTGCCGTGTCCAAGATCTCCAGCGGGACGTGTTCGAGCAGTTCCTTGTCGGGCGGCAGATCGCGGCCCTCTAGATAACCCGCATTGTACACCAGCGCATCCGGATCCCCGGCTTCGCGGCGGATCGTTGCAAACGCCGACGCGATCGAGCCCTGCGAGACAAGATCCAGCTCGACAATCATGCAATCGCCGCCCTGCTCGCGGATCGCCGCGGCCAGAGGCGCGGCATTGGCCTCGTTGCGGGTCGTCACTACGGTAAAGAACCCCTCCTGCGCGAATTTCTGCGCAATCGCGCCACCGACGCCCCAGCGCACGCCGACCGGCAGGCTGCTGTCGTCCACCGGCTTGCCATGCGCCAACAATGTATTGCGGCCATCCGACTGCCACTTTGATGTGGCTCCGACCACCACACAAACCTGCTTGTCCTTAGCGTTAGCCTTGCGATTTTCGCTCATAGGCAAACCACCCCCTCGTTTGTCGCATCCGCGCGCATGGTGAGCCCGTAGCGTGGATTAGCAAAGCGTAATCGCCAACGGGGTTGGCGACATACCGTCGGCGCCCACCCTGGTCGGCGCGCGCGAAGGGTTACCACAATACCTGAGCGCAGGCTCAACCCCGTCCGAGGTCTCCGCACGCACCCAGATGTCCGAAACCCGCCGGTTCGGCAACGGGTTTCCGGTCGGAAAACCAACACCGCTCGAAAGCGCGGTATTGGTCTGCGGTGGCGAGAGTGTTTACGACGACTTGCACCGACGGCGCAGGAGCCCGAAGCCGGCGAGACCGGCGCCGAGAAGAGCAAGGCTCGCGGGCTCGGGAACTGCCGGTGTTTGCAGCGCAGCCGTGAAGGTCAGCGAAGTGTTGGCCGTTATCTCGACCAATCCGCCGCTGCTGGCGAAGCCGTCACCTATGGGATTGAAGGTCGGGGTCAGAAAACTCGTAGCCGTGCCAGGTGCGGTGACTGTGAGCGGTCCGAACGAGGTCGCGAGCTGGTATGTGGCGAGCGAGGGATCATTCATCCCGAGACCGTTATCAAATGTCGCGTTAAAGAAGTTGATCCGCGGCGTCGCGGCGGTGGCCGACGCAACGAGCGTCACGGTAGGCGTCAGCGTTACGGTCGTGGCGTTTTCGGTGAACGTGCCGCCGACACCGGATAGGCGATAAAACGGCGCGCCGCTCGCGTCTATCGCGGTGGTGTTGCCATTCAAGACAAAGGTAAATGCGGCATTCGTGAAACCGACCGAGTTGATTGTGCCGCTGCCAATGCCGGAAAAAGTATAAGTGATTGGCGTCGCCTGAACGCCGCTTGTTGCCAGAACCCACGAGGCGAGCATCAATCCCGCGGCCCGGTATTTTTTTATTGCATAGATCATCGGACACTCTCTGCCTTGGCGAATGAATTCCGCGATTTCGTCGCAAGGATCGTGCCAGTGCCAAAGCGCCGCGATTTCGCTGGATTTGACGCCTTTGCGTCAGAAAGCTGTAAGAAATACCGACGCACAAGATCCGTTCGTCTCACCACCTATCCCCACCATCATTCACCTTATTGAGATCCAGCGCGCGCGCAAAACTTGGTTTATACATGTTGCTTGGAAAGCCAAGCTGTCAGAAACCGAGGAATTGATCA
>JAFAQO010000339.1 GCA_019246375.1 Mycobacterium sp.
CGCCTTCTGCTGACCGGCGATTGCATCACCGGAGCCCAAGCAGCCGAGTGGGGGCTGGCGGTCGAGGCACCAGACCCGAACGCTCTTGACGAGCGCACCGAGCGTCTGGTGGAGCGGATCGCCGCAGTCCCGGTCAACCAGTTGATCATGGTCAAGTTGGCGCTCAATTCCGCGCTGCTGCAACAGGGGGTGGCGACCAGCAGAATGGTCAGCACCGTGTTCGACGGTATCGCCCGCCACACACCTGAGGGACACGCCTTTGTCGCCGACGCGGTCGAGCACGGCTTCCGCGATGCGGTGCACCACCGCGACGAGCCGTTCGGCGACCACGGCCGCCGGGCCTCTCAGGTTTAAGCCATGCCGCAGACGTTGGCCCGCATGACCGCCCGGTCGGTGGTGCTCAGCGTGCTGCTCGGCGCCCATCCGGCTTGGGCCACCGCATCCGAATTAATCCGGCTGACAGCCGATTTCGGAATCAAGGAGACGGCCTTGCGGGTCGCGCTGACCCGGATGGTCAGCGCTGGTGACCTGATCCGCTCCGCCGACGGATACCGGCTTTCCGACCGGCTGCTGGCTCGCCAGCGCCGGCAGGACGACGCCATGCGCCCGCGGGTGCGGGCCTGGCGCGGATACTGGACCACGCTTATCGTGACCAGCGTGGGAACCGACGCGCGTACCCGCGCAACACTGCGGACAGCTTTGCAGCACAAGCGATTCAGTGAATTGCGTGAAGGCGTCTGGATGCGGCCCGACAACATCGACATCGACCTCGAGCCCGAGATTCGAGCCCGGGTTCGGATACTGCAGGCCCGCGATGACGCACCCGCCGAGTTGGCCGGGCAGCTGTGGGATCTGCCGGGCTGGGTGCACACCGGGCAGGACTTACTCGACGAGATGGCTGCTGCATCCGACGTCCCCGGGCGCTTGGTCGTGGCCGCAGCGATGGTGCGCCACTTACTGACCGACCCGATGCTGCCCGGCGAACTGCTGCCGACCGACTGGCCGGGCCCGCGGCTGCGCGCCGCCTACAACGACTTCGCCGCCGAGCTGAGCAGGCGGCGCGACCGAACGCAATTAGCGGAGGCAACATGAGCGATCCCGTGCGCGTCGAACGCAGCGGCCCGGTGACCACAGTGATCATCAACCGGCCGGAAGCACGCAATGCCGTCAACGGGCCCACGGCCGCCATGCTGTACGCGGCGTTCGAGGAATTCGACGGCGACGACACCGCCTCGGTCGCGGTGTTGTGGGGCGAGGGCGGAACCTTCTGCGCCGGGGCAGATTTGAAAGCCTTCGGTAGCCCGGAAGCCAACGCCGTGCATCGGACAGGGCCCGGGCCGATGGGGCCGACGCGGATGGTGCTATCCAAACCGGTGATCGCCGCGGTCAGCGGTTACGCGGTCGCCGGCGGTCTGGAGCTGGCGCTGTGGTGCGACCTTCGAGTAGCCGAGGAGGATGCGGTGTTCGGGGTGTTCTGCCGGCGCTGGGGCGTGCCGCTCATCGACGGCGGCACTGTTCGGCTGCCGCGGTTGATCGGGCAGAGCAGGGCGATGGACATGATTCTTACCGGCCGCGCCGTGGCCGCCGACGAAGCCCAGGCAATCGGATTGGCCAATCGCGTCGTCCCGAAAGGACAAGCGCGCCAATGCGCGGCGGAGTTGGCCGCTCAGCTGGCGGCGCTGCCGCAGCAGTGCATGCGGTCGGATCGGCAATCGACGCTGCACCAGTGGGGACGGCCGGAATCCGAGGCGCTCGACTTCGAATTCGCCAGCATCTCCCGGGTCGCCGCCGAGGCGATGGAAGGTGCCGGCCGGTTCGCAGCCGGCGCCGGCCGCCACGGCGCTGCTGCCGGGTAGCCAGCTCAGCCCTTGTTGATCGCGTTGCCCTGACCGAGGTTTTCCACCTTCGGATCACCGCTTTTGTAGGTGATCGTGTTGTTGAGTCCGACCACGCTGAGCTGCTTGTCGATCTTGTCGAAGGTGATCTTGTTGTCCGCGCCGCCGACGCTGACCGACGAGCAGGTCCCCTTCACGGTCAGCGTGTTGTTCGAGCCACCCACGTTGAGCGATTTGCCGTCGCCGCAGTCGAGGTCGGCCGTAGTTCCGAACGAGCCGTAGTTCAGCATGTTGCCGATCTGGAACTGCGCCGTCGTGCTTCCTGCCGTGGTGCTCGTGCTCGCGCCCGCGCCCGTAGTCGACGGGTTCGCGTTGTTATTTTTTTGACCGCAGCCAACCAGCCCGAAACCGGCCGGCACCATAGCAAGTGCCAGCACGGCCATCCCGGCCGCCAGTTTGGGAGAGTCGGTGAACTGCGGGCGCATTATTCCTCGATTCGTCGGTAATCAGTCGTATTCGGTGGACATCATTCGAAGCTCACGCCGGTGCGCGCATGAGCCGGTTGGTCATGCCGAGTTCTCGGACGCGGTCCCGGATGTAGGGGTCGGCATTGTGGAAGACCGACCGTCTCGTCCCAGCCGTAGATACTGATGTCATTGACGACGGTGTCGGCGACGACCGTGTTACCCGACCGGTGTCGCCGTTCTTGGCATGAGCGGCCGGCGTGCCCGCTGCCAACGCGGTCGGCATGGCCACAGTGCAAGCAGCCAGTGCGGCGCTCGGGGTTGTCCATCTCACCGGAAACCCCTTTCGCCATGGATGATCTGCTCGCCCGAGCCTACGTGCATTTGCCGAGGCGATGGCCGGGTTCATCTATTTGCCGGCACCGCCGCGAGGCAGCCGACAGAGGCGCCCGGCGACCACGTCCCACGGCCCGCATCCTCGCCGGACTGGGTTTGATGGTCCGGCTCGTCCTCGGGCCGCTCGCACGGCCCGCATTCTCGCCGGACTAAAGTTCTTCGCTGACCCTGGAATCCATCGACAAAGCGGTGTCAACCCCAACCGGTCATCGCAACCGAAGGGCGATCGCCATGGCACCTCAGCAGGAACCACCGGGTGGTCGCTCGCGTGTCGGCGGGAAGGCCGCGGCCCGACCGGCCAAACTGAGCCGCGACATCGTCGTCAACACCGCGCTGGCGTTCCTGGACCGCGAAGGCTGGGACGCGCTGACCATCAACGCGCTGGCGACACAGCTCGGGACCAAAGGCCCCTCGCTGTACAACCATGTACACAGCCTGGAAGACCTCCGCCGCTCGGTTCGGATGCGGGTCATCGACGACATCATCACAATGCTGAACCGGGTCGGCGAGGGCCGTGCCCGCGATGACGCCGTGTTGGTCATGGCCGGCGCGTACCGCAGCTATGCCCATCACCACCCCGGCCGGTACTCGGCGTTCACGAGGATGCCACTGGGTGGGGATGACCCGGAGTACACCGCCGCGACCAAGAGTGCGGCCGCACCGGTAATCGCAGTGCTGTCGTCGTACGGCCTGGACGGTGAGGACGCCTTCCACGCGGCGTTGGAGTTCTGGTCAGCACTGCACGGTTTTGTCCTGCTGGAGATGACCGGTGTCATGGACGACATCGACACCGACGCGGTTTTCTCCGACATGGTGCTAAGGCTGGCGGCGGGCCTGGATCGCCGCAGCCAAGCCGAGCGGCCCAACGGTGACTAGGCAGTGGTGAATACAGCGAGGTAGGCGCCGAAGCGGCGGCGCCGACGTGGTTGCGTCGCTTTGACCCGCCCGACCAGCGGCGGGTATTGTGGTTGCTCGGGCCTGGCGGCTCAAGGCGCCTGCGGTGACCGAAGGTGCGACGCCGGGCCAATTCGCATGTCCATGATGCAACGGAAAGTCCGGGCCAGGTGCGTGCGACACACCCGGCCGCGGGGTACTGCGGCGGGGCGTAACTGCAGTACAGAGACGCGAACCGCATGACAGGAACATAGGAAGCCGGTAGATGCCAACCATTCAGCAGCTGGTCCGCAAGGGTCGCCGCGACAAGATCGGCAAGGTCAAGACAGCGGCCCTCAAGGGCAGCCCGCAGCGCCGTGGCGTATGCACACGCGTGTACACCACGACCCCGAAGAAGCCGAACTCGGCGCTTCGGAAGGTCGCACGCGTCAAGCTGACCAGCCAGGTTGAGGTCACGGCTTACATCCCTGGCGAAGGCCACAATCTGCAGGAGCACTCGATGGTGCTGGTCCGTGGCGGCCGGGTCAAGGACTTGCCCGGTGTGCGGTACAAGATCATCCGCGGGTCGCTGGACACCCAGGGTGTCAAGAATCGCAAGCAGGCTCGCAGCCGCTACGGCGCCAAGAAGGAGAAGGGCTGATGCCGCGCAAGGGGCCGGCGTCCAAGCGTCCGCTCGTCAACGACCCGGTTTACGGGTCGCAGCTGGTTACGCAGTTGGTGAACAAAGTTCTGCTCAAGGGGAAGAAATCGCTCGCCGAACGCATTGTTTACGGTGCGCTCGAACAAGCGCGCGAAAAGACCGGCACCGATCCCGTCATTACGCTCAAGCGTGCACTCGACAACGTCAAGCCGGCCTTAGAGGTCAAAAGCCGTCGTGTCGGCGGTGCGACCTATCAGGTGCCCGTTGAGGTGCCCCCTTTCCGGTCCACCACGCTGGCGCTGAGGTGGCTGGTCGGCTTTTCGCGGCAGCGTCGGGAAAAGACCATGGTCGAGCGTCTGGCAAACGAAATTCTGGATGCCAGCAATGGCCTGGGGGCTTCCGTCAAGCGACGTGAGGACACCCACAAGATGGCTGAGGCAAACCGCGCCTTCGCGCATTATCGCTGGTGAGAACCACCGGCGACGGTGCCGGAGGCGAGAACGCCAGCGAACGACAGCTAACTAAGCAACCGAAAGAGTGGGAAGACTTCTGTGGCACAGAAGGACGTGCTAACCGACCTGAGCAAGGTCCGCAACTTCGGCATCATGGCGCACATCGATGCCGGCAAGACGACGACGACCGAGCGGATTCTGTACTACACCGGCATCAACTACAAGATCGGTGAGGTGCACGACGGCGCCGCCACCATGGACTGGATGGAACAAGAGCAGGAGCGGGGGATCACCATCACCTCCGCGGCCACCACAACGTTCTGGAAAGGCAACCAGCTCAACATCATCGACACCCCCGGACACGTCGACTTCACCGTCGAGGTGGAGCGCAACCTGCGGGTGCTCGACGGCGCGGTCGCGGTTTTCGACGGCAAAGAAGGTGTTGAGCCGCAATCCGAGCAGGTGTGGCGGCAGGCTGACAAATACAACGTTCCGCGGATCTGCTTCGTCAACAAGATGGACAAGATCGGCGCCGACTTCTACTTCTCCGTCAAGACGATGGAGGAGCGGCTGGGCGCCAACGCCCTCCCCGTCCAACTGCCGATCGGCTCCGAAAGCGAATTCGAGGGCGTCGTCGACCTCGTGGAGATGAACGCCAAGGTATGGCGCGGCGAAACCAAACTCGGCGAGACCTACGACACCATCGACATCCCGGCCGAAGTGGCCGAGACGGCCGAGGAGTACCGCACCAAGCTGCTGGAAACTGTTGCCGAAACCGACGAGGAGCTGCTGGAGAAGTACGTCGGCGGCGAGGAGATCACGGTCGACGAGATCAAGGCCGCGATCCGCAAGCTGACGATCGCGTCGGAGATCTATCCGGTGCTGTGCGGCAGTGCATTCAAGAACAAAGGCGTGCAGCCGATGCTTGACGCGGTGGTCGACTACCTGCCATCGCCGCTGGACGTGCCGCCGGCGGCCGGGCACGCGCCGGGGCATGAGGACGAGGAGATCATCCGGCACGCCAGCACCGACGAGCCGTTCTCGGCACTGGCGTTCAAGATCGCGACGCACCCATTCTTCGGGAAGCTCACCTACATCCGGGTTTACTCCGGCACTGTGGAGTCCGGCAGCCAGGTCATCAACGCCACCAAGGGCAAGAAAGAGCGGCTGGGCAAGCTGTTTCAGATGCACTCCAATAAGGAGAACCCTGTCGAGCGGGCGTCGGCCGGGCACATCTATGCGGTGATCGGCCTGAAGGACACCACCACCGGCGACACGCTCTCCGACCCGAATCACCAGGTAGTGCTGGAGTCGATGACGTTCCCCGACCCGGTGATTGAGGTAGCCATCGAGCCGAGGACGAAGAGCGACCAGGAGAAGCTGAGCCTCTCGATCCAGAAGCTCGCCGAGGAGGATCCCACCTTCAAGGTGCATCTGGACTCCGAGACCGGCCAGACGGTGATCGGCGGCATGGGTGAGCTGCATCTGGACATCCTGGTCGACCGCATGCGCCGGGAGTTCAAAGTTGAGGCGAATGTCGGCAAGCCGCAGGTGGCGTACAAGGAGACGATCCGACGCAAGGTCGAGCATGTCGAGTACATCCACAAGAAGCAGACGGGCGGCTCGGGCCAGTTCGCGAAGGTCATCATCACCGTCGAGCCGTTCACTGGTGAGGACGGCGCGACTTACGAATTCGAGAACAAGGTGACCGGTGGTCGCGTCCCGCGCGAGTACATCCCGTCGGTGGATGCCGGTGCCCAGGACGCCATGCAGTACGGCGTGCTGGCCGGCTACCCGCTGGTGAACCTCAAGGTGACTTTGGAAGACGGCGCGTTCCACGAGGTGGACTCGTCGGAGATGGCGTTCAAGATCGCCGGTTCGCAGGCGCTGAAGAAGGCCGCCGGGCAGGCGCAGCCGGTGATCCTCGAACCGATCATGGCCGTTGAGGTCCTCACTCCCGAGGATTACATGGGCGATGTGATCGGCGATTTGAACTCGCGCCGTGGTCAGATCCAGGCCATGGAGGAGCGGGCCGGTACACGCGTCGTCAAGGCGCATGTGCCGCTGTCGGAAATGTTCGGCTACGTCGGCGACCTGCGGTCGAAGACTCAAGGCCGAGCGAACTACTCGATGGTGTTCGACTCGTACTCCGAAGTGCCGGCGAACGTGTCGAAGGAGATCATCGCCAAGGCGACGGGTCAGTAAGCGACGACGGGGAGTACCCTTTCCCGGTCACTACCGCGGCACAACTGAAAACATCAACACTGCTTTAAACAAGCACCAACAAGTCCAGGAGGACACAGAAGTGGCGAAGGCGAAGTTCCAGCGGACGAAGCCGCACGTCAACATCGGGACCATTGGTCACGTTGACCACGGCAAGACCACATTGACCGCGGCTATTACCAAGGTCCTGCACGACAAGTTCCCCGATTTGAATGAGACGAAGGCGTTCGACCAGATCGACAATGCGCCCGAGGAGCGTTCGCGCGGTATCACCATCAACATCGCCCACGTCGAGTATCAGACCGACAAGCGTCACTACGCCCACGTCGACGCCCCCGGCCACGCCGACTACATCAAGAACATGATCACCGGCGCGGCCCAGATGGACGGCGCCATCTTGGTGGTCGCCGCCACTGACGGCCCGATGCCGCAGACCCGCGAGCATGTGCTGCTGGCACGTCAGGTCGGGGTGCCCTACATCCTGGTCGCGCTCAACAAGGCCGACATGGTCGACGACGAGGAGCTCCTCGAGCTCGTCGAGATGGAGGTCCGGGAACTGCTGGCCGCCCAGGAGTTCGACGAGGACGCACCGGTCGTACGGGTATCCGCGCTCAAGGCGCTCGAGGGTGACCCGAAGTGGGTCGGTGGCATCGAAGAGCTGATGGCCGCCGTCGACGAGTCCATTCCAGACCCTGTGCGTGACACCGACAAGCCGTTCCTGATGCCCGTCGAGGACGTGTTCACGATCACCGGCCGTGGCACCGTGGTGACCGGTCGTGTCGAGCGCGGCGTGATCAACGTCAACGAGGAAGTCGAGATCGTCGGCATCCGGCCATCGACCACCAAGACCACCGTCACCGGTGTGGAGATGTTCCGCAAGCTGCTCGACCAGGGTCAGGCCGGCGACAACGTCGGTCTGCTGCTGCGCGGTGTGAAGCGTGAAGACGTCGAGCGCGGCCAGGTGGTCACCAAGCCGGGTACCACCACCCCGCACACCGAGTTCGAGGGCCAGGTCTACGTCCTGTCCAAGGACGAGGGTGGTCGGCACACGCCGTTCTTCAACAACTACCGCCCGCAGTTCTACTTCCGCACCACCGACGTCACCGGTGTGGTGACACTGCCCGAGGGCACCGAGATGGTGATGCCTGGTGACAACACCAACATCTCGGTGAAGTTGATCCAGCCCGTCGCCATGGACGAGGGTCTGCGCTTCGCGATCCGCGAGGGTGGCCGCACCGTCGGCGCCGGCCGGGTCACCAAGATCATCAAATAGTCGTACAGCGGTGTTTGCCGGGCCCTGCCCGGCCACTGGCCTCATCCGAAAGGGTGAGCGCCGCTTCGCGCAGAGCGCTACTTTCACACGAACCGCCCCGGCGAAGCGAGGAGCGGTGCAGCGGCCGGCGACCCAACAGGTCCTCGGGCTGGCCGGCATCGTCGCCGGCTGAAACACGTTTCAATTCCACTGCTAGCCTGATCGCGAGCCGAACTTAAGGACGGGCGATGGCGCGGCATGACGGCACGTTGCGCGGGCGAGTGGCATTTGTCACCGGTGCCGCACGTGGCCAGGGACGGTCGCATGCGGTCCGGCTGGCGCGCGAAGGTGCCGACGTCATCGCGCTTGATATCTGCGCACCGGTCTCCGACACCGTCACCTACCCGGCAGCCACGCCGGAGGATCTGGCCGAGACGATCCGTGCGGTGGAAGCCGAGGGACGGAAGGTGCTGGCGCGCGAGGTCGACATTCGCGACGATGTGGCATTGCGGCAACTGGTGGCCGACGGGGTTGAGCAGTTCGGCCGGCTCGACATCCTGGTGGCCAATGCCGGTGTGCTGAGCTGGGGTCGAGTCTGGGAACTCACCGACGAACAATGGGACACCGTCATCGACATCAACCTGTCAGGCACTTGGCGCACGCTGCGCGCCGTGGTCCCGGCGATGATCGAAGCCGGCCATGGCGGATCCATCGTGGTGGTCAGCTCCTCGGCAGGACTGAAAGCCACGCCCGGCAATGGTCACTACTCGGCGTCCAAATATGGGCTCGTCGGGCTGGCTAATGCCCTGGCGATAGAACTCGGGGAGTTCGGCATTCGCGTCAACTCGATCCATCCTTACTCCGTCGACACACCGATGATCGAGACTGACGCACTGATTCAGTTGTTGGGCAAGCATGCCCGCTATGTCCATAGTTTCTCGCCAATGCCGTTGCAGCCGAAGGGGTTCATGACGCCTGACGAGGTGTCCGATGTGGTCGTCTGGCTGGCCGGTGACGGCTCGGGCACACTGTCGGGTGCCCAGATCCCGGTCGACAAGGGCGTCTTGAAGTACTGAGTAAGCCAGTCAGACTTGGGAAATGGCGTCGGTTAGTGTCTGAGCGAACTGGTCGATCGCCCAGTCGATCTCCGCCGTGGTGATCACCAGAGGTGGCGCAAAACGCAGCGTCGACTGCTGGGTGTCCTTGACCAGGATGCCGCGGCGGGCAAGCCGCAGGCTCAACTGCTTTCCCGTAGCGATGCGCGGGTCGACGTCAACGCCGGCCCACAGTCCGCGCCCGCGCACCGCTATCACCCCGTGACCGATCAACTCACGAAGCCGAGTATGCAGGTGCCCACCGAGTCCGGCTGAGCGCGCTTGAAACTCACCGCGCGCGAGCATCGACACCACCGTGCTGCCGATCGCCGCCGCGAGCGGATTCCCGCCGAACGTCGAACCGTGATCGCCAGGGCGCAGCACTGCCAGAATCTCACGATCGGCCACCACCGCTGACAGCGGCACCACGCCGCCGCCCAGCGCCTTGCCGAGCAAGTAGATGTCGGGCACCACACCCCAGTGGTCGCAGGCGAACGTGCGGCCGGTGCGGGCCAGTCCGGACTGGATCTCGTCGGCGATCAGCAGTACATTGCGATCGGTGCATACGGCGCGCACCGCGGGCAGGTAATCATCCGGTGGGACGATGATTCCTGCCTCGCCCTGAATTGGCTCGAGCAGCACCGCCACGGTGTGCTCGTCGATGGCAGCCGCCACCGCATCGGCGTCGCCGAACGGCACCGAACGAAAGCCGGGCGTGAACGGTCCGAAACCGCTGCGTGCCGACTCGTCGGACGAGAAACTGACGATGCTGATGGTCCGGCCGTGAAAGTTGTTGTGGGCCACGACAATATTTGCTCGACCAGCAGTGACGCCTTTGACCTCGGTGCCCCACTTGCGGGCCACCTTGATACCGCTCTCCACCGCTTCTGCACCGCTATTCATTGGCAATACCATGTCTTTGCCGCATAACGCGGCCAGCGCAGCACAGAATTGTCCGAGCCGGTCGGAGTGAAATGCGCGGCTCACCAGCGTTACGCGGTCGAGCTGTGCGTGCGCGGTCGCGATGATCTCAGGATGGCGATGTCCGAAGTTCACCGCCGAATAAGCCGATAGGCAGTCCAGGTAGCGGCCACCCTCGATATCTGTGATCCATGCGCCCTCGGCGCTGGCGGCGACCACCGGCAGCGGCGAATAGTTGTGCGCGGTACACCGCTTGTCGAGGGCGATCGCCGAGTCGGTAAGTGCGCCGCCGCCCGCGGTGACAGCGTCCACAATGGTCACGAGTAGACCTCGAGGGTGCAACATTTCACCGATCCCCCACCTTTGAGCAGCTCGGACATCTCCACTCCGATCGGCTTGAAGCCGGCGTTGGACAGTTGCTCGGCGAAGCCGACCGCGGCGGCCGGGTGCACCACGTGGTAGCCGTCCGAGACCGCGTTCACACCAAGGACATAGGCGTCGGCACTGCCGACCACGATCGCGTCAGGAAACAGCGCCTCCAGCCGCGCACCGGATACATCGGTGAAAGCCGGTGGGTAGTAGGCGATTGTCGTGTCGTCGAGCACAGCCAGCGCGGTGTCGAGGTGATAGAAACGAGGATCGACGAGTTCGAGACTGACGACCGGCATCCCGACGATCTCGGCGATTTCGGCGTGCGCTCTCGCGTCGGTGCGAAATCCACTGCCCGCCAAGATCATTCCGCCTACCGGTAACAGGTCGCCCTGGCCCTCGTTGATGTGCCGGGTGCAGAAGGGCGGGTATCCGTTCGACATCATCCACTGGGAGTAGGCCATGGACTCGCGTTGACGCTGTGGATGCCTGAACCGCGCGACAATCGCCTTGCCGTTGATGATCAGCCCGCCATTGGCCGCATAAACCATGTCGGGCAGCCCGGACACGGGTTCCACCACGTCGACGACGTGGCCCAGCTGCCGGTAGATGTCGCGTAGATGCTCCCACTGGGCGATTGCGACGGCGCTGTCGACGGCCGCGCCCGGGTCCATCCACGGATTGATCGCATACTCAACGGCGAAAAAGGTTGGAGCCGTCATCAGGTAGTGCCGGACGCGCGCCCTGCGCTCACACCGAGGATGTGGTGGCAAGGTACCACCGGCCACTGAAGCGGCGGTCGCCGTGTCGACGACTTCCGGGATCGTCATGTTCAGACGATATGAGAAGCGTTCTGTGCAATCAACGAATGCCTATTGCGCAACGATGCACAATTTGTTGTGCACAATATAGCTCTACAGAGATTCATTGCGTGAAATGGGGTAGGTAGTCGTGGCGGACCGGCTGGACGACATCGACGAACGGATTTTGGCAGAGCTCGCCCAGCACGCCCGGGCGACGTTCGCCGAAATCGGGGAGCGGGTGAACCTTTCGGCTCCGGCGGTCAAACGCCGCGTCGACCGGATGCTGGACAGCGGTGTCATCAAGAGATTCACCACCGTGATCGACCGCAATGCATTGGGATGGAACACCGAAGCGTACGTTCAGGTGTTTTGCCACGGCAGGATTGCGCCCGGCGAACTTCGCCGGGCCTGGGCCGAGATTCCCGAAGTCGTCAGCGCCGCAACGGTCACGGGCACCGCGGATGCCATCCTGCATGTGCTCGCCCGCGACATGCATCACCTGGAAGAAGCGCTGGAGCAGATCCGCACCAGCGCCGATATCGAACGCAGCGAGAGCGTCGTCGTGCTGTCAAACCTCATCGACCGGTCCCGGTCCGAGCGCGCAGAGTGACGGTGCCGAACCACGCGGTGCCGGCTTCGTGTATGAACGCCACGTGACCACTAGCGCACGCGGCAAGGGGGCCGGAAAAGGGATAGTGATCGTCGGCGGGGGCCTGGCCGCCGCCCGCACCGCAGAGCAGCTGCGCCGGGCCGACTACACCGGTCCCATCACGATCGTCAGCGAGGAGGTGCATCTACCGTACGACCGGCCGCCGCTGTCCAAGGAAGTGCTCCGCAGCGAAGTCGATGA
>JAFAQO010000344.1 GCA_019246375.1 Mycobacterium sp.
CACCCGAGGGCCCGCAGCTGCGGTTCAGCGTCGGTCCAAAACATGCCGGACACATCGGGCATTATGAACTGATTTCCTTTGGAAACCTGCAACTCGATCACCGAATCCAGCGGGACTGTCGCACCGGCAGGCGGGCTAGTGCCGATCACATCGCCGGCCGGACGGGTGCTGTCCACCGAAGCCTGGCTGACTTTCGTGAAGCCGTACACGCTGAGGTTCCTTTGCGCGAGGTCAACGGTCTGGCCGACCACGTCGGGGATCTGCTTGGTTGCCGGTCCCGTGCCCACGATGATGGTGATCTCGTTGGTGATCGCCGAGGTCTGGTTGGCTGGTGGATCGGTACCGACCACCCGGCCGTTGAGCTCCGGCGTCGAGGGTGAGGTCACCTGCTTGAAGCGACTGAATCCCGCGAACTTGAGTTTTTTCACCGCTTCGGCGTAGCTCAGCGCGGACACGTCGGGCAGTTCGCGCTGCTCCGGGCCGGTTGACACATTGACGGTGATGTCGTCACCCGCGCCCACCGAAGCATTGGCGGTGGGATCGGTACCGATGACGTGGTCCGGCGGCACCAGCGAATCGGGTTTTTGTTGGGTGCGCGTTTTGAAGCCGCGGTTTTGCAACTGAGCGATCGCGTCGGCAGACGCCTGACCGCGTACATCCGGTACCGAGACATTCCTGGTAGTGCTCCCGAATGTGTTGATCACGATCGTGACCACGACGGTAAGCAGCGCCAACACGGCCACCGCGATCAGCCAGCGGCCCACCGAACCCACGGTGCGATCGGTGGCGAAGTCGACCTGTTGGCGGGGTAACGGACCAGTTCCCGTCCCGGCGGAGCCCGCGGCCGGCGTAGATCCGAGTAACGATGTCCGCTCAGCATCGGTGAGGACCTTGGGCGCTTCGGGCGTCTCACCGTTGTGCACCCGGACCAGGTCGGCGCGCATCTCGGCGGCGGTCTGATATCGGTTGTCCGGGTTTTTCGCCAACGCCTTCAGCACGACGGCGTCCAGATCCGCGGGGATACCTTCGTGGCGTTGGGAAGGCGGAATGGGATCTTCACGGACATGCTGATAGGCGACAGCGACAGGCGAGTCACCGATGAAAGGAGGCTCGCCGGTGAGGATTTCGTACAGGACACAGCCCAACGAATAGACATCGGAGCGGGCATCGACGGCATCGCCACGGGCTTGCTCGGGTGACAGGTATTGCGCCGTCCCGATCACCGCCGCGGTCTGGGTGACGCTATTGCCGCCGTCGGATATCGCCCGGGCGATACCGAAGTCCATCACCTTCACCGCGTTGGTCTTGCTGATCATGATGTTCGCCGGCTTGACGTCGCGGTGGATGATGCCGTGCTGATGACTGAAATTGAGCGCCTGGCAGGCGTCGGCGATGACCTCGATTGCGCGCTGGGGCGGCATCGGACCGTCGGTATGCACGATGTCGCGCAGCGTGACACCGTCGACGTACTCCATCACGATGTAGGGCAGCGGACCGGCCGCTGTTTCCGCTTCACCGGTGTCGTACACCGCGACGATCGCCGGATGGTTGAGCGCCGCGGCGTTTTGCGCCTCACGCCGAAAACGCAGATAGAAGCTGGGGTCCCGGGCCAAGTCAGCGCGCAACACCTTGACCGCCACGTCGCGATGCAACCGCACGTCGCGAGCCAGGTGAACCTCGGACATGCCGCCGAAGCCAAGGATTTCGCCCAATTCATAACGATCAGACAGGTGCTGCGGGGTGGTCATTGTGATATCTCGGGTAGGGCCGGCGACGCTGGGTGCTGAAGCGCCACCGGGGCAATCCAGCGAGATTCGATTGCCCGGCTCGCACCCGCAATCGGGGTGACCCCCACCTCGGGCGTTGGACGAGCCGGACCGTCGACCAGGCTAGGTCTGGGCTGCACGCTTCGCGGTCCAGGATTACCTGCATCCCCGCGATCCGTCCAATTGGACGGCTGCGCGGGCGCCGGCCCTGTCCCCCCGGGCGCACTAGTGGGCGGAGTGCCGGTGTCGGTCACCGTCGGCGGCGATTGTTGCGGCTGGTTGTTGTCGTTGTGGGAGTTGATCACGATCAACACCGCGATGATGATCGCGAGCGCCCCCAGTACCCCGGCTGCCCACAGTAGGGCACGCTGACCGGACGAAAATGTGCGTCGCGGCGGCGGTGGGCGGTGACCGCCCGTTCCGGCTCGCGACCGGCGGGCAGCCTGGGCGCGGCCGGCGGGGGTGGCTGCGACCCTGGCTTGTGGGCCCGACGGAATGGCGGCGGGCGTTGCTCGGCCTGGCGACGACGTCTGGCTGGGCCGTGGGGGTCGGCGGCCGGCGCGTACCGCTGCGACGGCGTCGGCGAATGGACCCCCACTGCGGTAGCGCATGCCGGGATTTTTCACCAACGTGATCTCGATGAGTTCCCGCACGTTCGGCGGCAATTCGCTGGGCAAAGGTGGCGGGGGCTCTTTGATGTGCTTCATCGCCACCGTCAGGGCACCATCGCCGGTGAACGGCCGCTTGCCCGAAACGGCTTCGTAGCCAACCACTCCCAGCGAGTAGACATCACTGGCAGGGGTCGCGTCGTGGCCCAGAGCCTGCTCGGGCGCAATGTATTGCGCGGTACCCATCACCATGCCGGTTTGGGTCACCGGAGCGGCGTCGACGGCCTTGGCGATTCCAAAGTCAGTGATCTTCACCTGACCGGTTGGAGTGATCAGGATGTTGCCGGGTTTGACGTCACGGTGCACCAGGCCGGCGGCGTGCGCGACTTGCAGGGCGCGGCCGGTCTGCTCGAGCATGTCCAGTGCGTGTCGCAGCGAGAGCCGGCCGGTGCGTTTGAGGACCGAGTTGAGCGGCTCGCCATTGACCAGTTCCATCACCAGGTAGGCAGTGCGGCCCTCCCCGTTCATCTGGGTTTCGCCGTAGTCGTGCACGCTGGCGATTCCGGGGTGATTGAGCATCGCGGTGGTGCGCGCCTCGATACGGAACCGCTCGATGAATTCCGGGTCGCTGGAAAACTCGTTTTTGAGCACCTTGACCGCGACGCGCCGGCCCAGCCGGCTGTCCACCGCCTCCCACACCTGGCCCATGCCGCCGGTGGCGATGAGGCGCTGCAGGCGATACCGGCCAGACAGCGTCACACCTACTCTCGGGGTCATGGTCCTCCCTGCAGCGCGGCCTCGATCACGGCCCGTCCAATCGGCGCGGCGAGGGCACCGCCCGTCGCCGACAGCCGGTCGGCGCCATCCTCCACCAGCACTGCGACGGCCACTTTCGGCGATTCCGCCGGTGCGAACGCGATGTACCAGGCATGCGGTGGAGTGTTCCGCGGGTCGGTGCCGTGCTCTGCGGTACCGGTCTTGGATGCGATCTGCACGCCGGGGATGGCCCCTTTCTGCTGTGTGACTTGCTCGGCGCCGACCATTAATTGTGTCAGCTTAGCCGCGACCTGCGGCGACACTGCATGGCGCTGCTCGTGCGGTCCGGTGGCGTCGATGTTGGCCAGGTCTGGTCCTTGCAGGTTATCGACCAGGTAAGGCTGCATCATCACTCCGTTATTCGCGATCGTGGCAGCCACCACGGCGTTCTCCAGCGGTGTGAGCGCCACATCTTTCTGCCCGATACTTGACATACCCAGGGCGGCGGCGTCTGGAATAGGGCCGACGGTCGATTCTGCGACCTGCAGCGGAAGGGGGTCGGGCGCGTTGTCGAATCCAAACGCCTGTGCAGTGCCTCGCAAGGCGTCCGTGCCGGTGCGAAGGCCGAGTTGGACGAACGCGGTGTTGCAGGACCGTGCGAAAGCCTCGCTCAGCGACACCGTCGGCCCGCCACCGCACGAGGTGCCACCGTAGTTTTCCACGGTGGCGGTGCTGCCCGGTAGCGGTATGGTCGGCGCAGCGGTCAGCTGTTCCTCCTCGGTGACCCCGACCTGCAGTGCGGCAGCGGTGGTGATGACCTTGAAAGTGGACCCGGGCGGGTAAGTCTCCGTAATGGCGCGATTGGTCAGCGGGGAGCTCGGGTCGTCGCGAAGCCGCTGCCATGTCTGTGCCTGCTGGTCGATGTTGTGCGACGACAGCAAGTTGGGATCGTAGGACGGCGACGACACCAGCGCCAGAATCTTCCCAGTGGATGGTTCGAGTGCGACGACCGCCCCCTTGCACGGTCCGCTACAGCCCTGCTGCATCGCGTCCCAGCCGGCTTGCTGGATGCGGGGGTTGATCGTGGTGTCGACATTTCCGCCGCGCGGATCGCGACCGGTGAAGAAGTCCGCCAGCCGGCGACCAAAGAGCCGCTGGTCAGACCCGTTGAGCAACGGATCCTCCGCGCGTTCCAAGCCGGTGCTGGAATAGCGGAGCGAGTAGAACCCGGTGATCGGCGCGTAGACAGCAGGGTTGGGGTAAACCCGCAAGAATCGGAAGCGGCTGTTGGTAGCCACCGAATAGGCCAGTATTCGCCCGCCGGCAGTTATCTGCCCGCGCTGCCTGGAGTATTCGTCGAGCAGGACTCGCTGGTTGCGGGGGTCGCCACGGAGCCCGTCGGCGGTGAAGACCTGAGTCAGCGTGGCGTTGGCTAACAGCAGCACAATCAACGCCATCACGGTTACCGAAATTCGGCGCAAAGACGCGTTCATACGCGCTCGATCACCTCGGTGCTGGCCTTTGCGATCGGCGTCGTCTTGCGGGGCCGGGGCCGGATCGGCCGTCGCGCGGCGTGTGAGATCCGCACCAGGATGGCCAGCAGCAGGTAGTTGGCCAGCAGCGACGAGCCACCATAGGACATCCACGGTGTGGTCAGTCCGGTCAGGGGAATGAGCTTCGTCACGCCGCCGACAACGATGAACAGCTGGATCGCCAGGGTCGACGCCAGGCCGGCGGCCAGCAGCTTGCCAAAGCTGTCCCGTACCGCGATGGCCGTCCGCAAGCCGCGGATGATCACGATGGTGTAGAGCATCAACACGCTGGCCAGCCCCACCAATCCAAGCTCTTCGCCGAATGCGGCGATGATGAAATCCGTCGATGCCGCAGGCACGGTGTCGGGCTGACCGTTACCAAGCCCGGTGCCGAAGATGCCACCAGTGGCGAAGCTGAATAACGACTGCACTATCTGATACCCGCTGCCTTCCGGATCGGCAAACGGGTTCAGCCAGGTCTGCACGCGGACCCGGACGTGGTTGAAGGCGAAGTACGCCACGACGCTGCCCGCTGCGAACAAGACCAAGCCGATGACCACCCAACTGAACCGTTGAGTGGCTAGGTAGACCACCACCAGAAACGACGCATACAGCAGCAGTGAAGTGCCGAGGTCTTTTTCGAAGACCATCACACCCACTGAGATCACCCACGCCGCCAGCAGCGGCGCGAGATCACGTGCGCGTGGCAGGTCCATGCCCATCACATGCTTGCCGGCGCTGGTGAACAGGCCGCGTTTGGCAATTAACACTGCCGAGAAGAAAATGAGCAGCAGAATCTTCGAGAATTCGGCTGGCTGAATCGAGAAGCCGCGCAACAGAATCCAGATCTTTGCACCGTTCTTCTCGGAGAACGACGGCGGCAGTACTGCCGGAATTGCCAGCATCACCAGACCGGCGACCCCACAGGTGTAGCCGTAGCGGCCGAGCTGTCGATGATCCTTGAGAAACGTCACTACGAG
>JAFAQO010000076.1 GCA_019246375.1 Mycobacterium sp.
CAACGTATAACCACCATCCAGGGTGGTGACGAGTGGCGAAGGTAGTTGCTCAGCGCAAACAGCCCCCACATCACACCGAGCGCGACGAACGCGGCGTCACGGTAACTCCGCCGCGCTGGCTTGTCGCACCACCAGTAGATGAACAGCGCCACCGAGGTCACCGAGGCCACAAGGACAAGAGTGGCGCACACGACAACAAACCAGACCATCACCATGACCCCGTCTTTCCGTGGACCTGCCGCTGCGACATCAGGTCAGGGCAGCTGAGCAGGACGGTATTCGCCGCGCTACTCGGGGACACGCGTAGTCGACTACTCGATTCGAGTCGGCGCGTGGTCTCGCGGCGGGACTATGTCTCCCGGAGTGGGCGGCCTTGTGGGTCGCGCACCTTGTCGATCAATATCAGCACGGCGTCGACCGTCCCCCAGATTGCCGCACCGATTCCGCAGGTCACCAGGCCCACGATTAACTGGGCAACACCCAGCCCGGTGTAACCAAGGTAGATGCGGCCGATGCCGGCGATACCGGCCAAGCCTAAGAGCTGCAGTAGTCCCGCGACGAGCTTCGATTTGTCGGAAAGCGGTTCCCCGGTCGACGGATGCCGACCATAAGGTGCGATCGGATCGCCGTGGGCACTCGGTGGGTATGGCTGGTACGGCGGCGGATAACCAGGCGGCTGAGGTGGCTGTGCGCTGTGCTCTGACGCGCCCGGCTGCCACGGATCGGTCACGTTGTCAGGATGCCAGATCACTCCTGGGCCTGCCCCGTTTCAACCGGAACAAAGCATCATTGCCGCATGCTAGCGCCGGCTTCTCGACCGCAAATCCCTCAGCCGAGACCTCCACCGCCGAAGCTCCCCGGTGGGTTCTTCACTCAAGGGCTCTGGCGGCGAACCTTTGGCTACGCCGCCCTCATCGTCACTGGATTCCACTTTTTCGGCGACTGGCTCAGCCGCGGTCTCGGGCTCCGTGGGCTTGGGTTGTTCAGCCACGGATTCGACAGCCTCCGCCGGCATTGGGTCACCCTCGGGCACCTCGGCCTCCGCCGACTCCGCCTGCGCCGCTACCGCCTCAGCCTCGCCCTCCGGCCGCTCGGCTTCCGACACCTCCTCGGCCTTGGGTTCCTCAGTCTCTGACTCGTCGGCTTCGACCAGCCGGCGTCTCGACCGCAAGTCCGTCAGCCGAGACCTCCACCGCCGAAGCCCCCTGGTGGGACCTTCAGCCAAGGGCTCAGCCTGGGGTTCCTCGGCATCCCCCGCTTCAGCCTCGGCCGCTACCGCCTCAGCTTCGCCCTCTGGCCGCGCAGCGCCGGGGACCTCAACCTCGGGCTCAGGTTCTGCCCGCTCAGCCCCGGTTTCCCTAGCCGCGGATTCGACGACCTCTGGCGGAACCACTTCAACTTCGGGCGCGTCGCCTTCGACCGCTTCAGCCTCCGCCGCTACCGCCTCAGCCTCGGGCTGGTCGGCTTTCGTCTCAGCAGAATCGCCCGGTTCGACCACAACCCGTTCGCCGTCAGCTCGTCCGGCAACCGGCGCGGCCGCCGCAGCGCCGGATGCCGAAGCCACGGCCGCAAGTTCGCTGGCCGGCTCAGGTACCGGCGCCTCCTCAGCAGCGTGACGGGTGCCACCCAGTGTCGTCGGGTCTTCGCGGCCCTTCGGCGCCAAGATGATGTAGACGACCGCACCGATGAAGACGAAAGTCGATGTGAACGAGTTGATCCGGATTCCGGCAATGTGCGTGGCGGTATCGTCACGCAGCAACTCGACAACGAAACGCCCGACGCAGTAGCCGGCGACGTAGAGCGCGAACAGCCGCCCGTGGCCGATAGTGAACCGCCGATCCAGATAGATCAGCACGACGAATATCAGGACGTTCCAGAGCAATTCGTACAGGAACGTCGGCTGCACGACCATCGCCAGCTGTCCGGTCGAGACCCCGTCCAGGGAATGCACGTCAACGAAACCCGACGGGTCGCGGCGATAGAAAATCTCCAAGCCCCACGGCATCGTGGTCTCGCGGCCGAACAGCTCCTGGTTGAAGTAGTTTCCCAATCGGCCGATGGCCTGGGCGAGCACGATGCCGGGAGCCACCGCGTCGCCAAACGCCGGCAGCGGGATGCCGCGCCGTCGGCACCCGATCCACGCGCCGACACCGCCAAGGGCTACCGCGCCCCAGATTCCCAAACCGCCGTCCCAGATACGCAGCGCCGCACTTAGTCCGGCGCCGCCCTGCCCGAAATATGTCCGCCAATCGGTGCTGAGGTGGTAGAGCCGGCCGCCGATCAAGCCGAAAGGAACGGCCCACAGCGCGATGTCGTAAATGACGCCTCGCTCCCCGCCTCGGGCCTCCCAGCGCCGGTCACCGATCAGCAGCGCTACCACGATCCCGACGATGATGAATACGGCATAGGCGCGGATCGGTACCGGTCCGAGATGCCAAACTCCCTGCGGCGGGCTGGGGAGATAAGCCAGGACAGTGGTCGTCATAACGCAGAAATCCTCTGGCGCACACCGGCCGCGAGTTCTTCGGTCAACGCGCGCAATGCGGGAAGGCCGTCGCTCAGCGCGGACACCAGCGCTGAGCCGACGATGACGCCGTCGGCATAGCTGCCGATCTCGGCGGCCTGTTCGCGTGACCGCACACCGAGGCCCACTCCAACCGGTATGTCAGAGACGTCCTTCACTCGCCGCACCAATTCTGGCGCGGCCTGCGATACCACGTCACGTGCTCCCGTCACACCCATCGTCGACGCCGCGTAGACGAATCCGCGTGACGCCTCGACCGTCGCCGCCAACCGTTGCTGGGTCGATGAAGGGGCCACCAAAAAGATTCGATCCAACCGATGTTGATCGGATGCCGCCAGCCACTCGTCGGCCTCGTCCGGAATGAGGTCCGGCGTGATGAGGCCCTGTCCGCCGGCTGAGGCGAGGTCGCGGGCGAATGCGTCAACCCCGTATCGCAGCACTGGATTCCAATACGTCATGACGACCGCGCGGCCGCCAGCGTCACTGATCGCCTCGACAGCTGTCAACGTATCCCGAACTCGCACGCCACCGCGCAGCGCGGCCGCCGTCGCCATTGCGATGGTCGGGCCATCCATGCCAGGATCCGAGTACGGCACGCCGACTTCTACGATGTCGCAACCGTATTCGACAAGCACAGTCATCGCTTGGATCGAGGTCTGCACATCGGGGTATCCGGTCGGCAGGTAACCGATCAAAGCCGCCCGATCGCGCTCGCGGCAGGACCTGAAAGCCGTTGTGAGCCGGCTAACTTCGCTTTGGCGCGCAGTCACGAGTTGCTCCGATCCGATTGCCCGGCTCCTCCTCGGGCCGTCCCCTCGCGAAGCTGGGGTACCGCCCCGCTGCCCGCATCGTCACCGGGCGCGCCATCGAGCAGGCCGAACCACTTCGCTGCCGTCTCGACGTCCTTATCCCCGCGGCCGGACAGATTCACCACGATGACCGCTCCGCTGCCCAGTTCCGTGACCAGCTTCAGGGCGCCGGCCACCGCGTGCGCGGATTCGATTGCCGGGATGATCCCCTCAGTCCGGCACAGCAATCGGAAGGCGTCCATAGCCTCAGTATCGGTGATGGGCTGGTATTGGGCCCGTCCCGTCTCTTTGAGCCAGGCATGCTCGGGGCCGACTCCTGGATAGTCCAGCCCGGCCGAGATCGAGTGCGACTCGATCGTCTGGCCGTCGTCGTCTTGAAGCAGATACGAAAACGAGCCCTGGAACGCCCCCGGCGATCCGCCGGTGAAGGTCGCGGCATGCCGGCCGGTCTCGACGCCGTCTCCGGCCGCCTCGTATCCGACCAGCCGAACTCCCGGATCGTCGATGAATGCGTGGAAAATGCCGATGGCGTTCGAGCCACCGCCGACACAGGCTGTCACGGCGTCCGGCAACCGACCGGCCTGATGCAGGATCTGCGCACGGGTCTCTAGACCGATAATCCGCTGGAAATCCCGGACCATGGTCGGGAAAGGATGCGGTCCGGCCGCGGTGCCGAAGCAGTAGTAGGTGCTGTCGGCGTTGGTGACCCAGTCACGGAAAGCCTCATTGATCGCGTCTTTAAGGGTTTTCGACCCTGAGTCAACGGAGACGACCTCGGCGCCCAACAGTCGCATCCGCGCCACATTCAGCGCCTGCCGCTCGGTGTCTACGGCGCCCATGTAGACGACGCAGTCCAAGCCCAACAGCGCGCAGGCGGTAGCAGTAGCCACCCCGTGCTGGCCGGCACCGGTCTCGGCGATCACCCGGGTCTTGCCCATCCGCTGAGCCAGCAAGGCCTGGCCGAGGACGTTGTTGATTTTGTGAGACCCGGTGTGGTTCAAGTCTTCTCGCTTGAGGAATATTCGCGCGCCGTCGGCGTGCGCACCGAGGCGACGGGCCTCGTACAGCGGCGACGGTCGGCCGGCATAGTCGGCCTGCAGCTTGTCGAGAAGATCGAGGAATTCCTGGTCGGTGCGCGCCTTGTCGTAGGCGGCGGTGACTTCCTCGATCACTGCCATCAGTGCCTCCGCGACATAGCGGCCGCCATACACGCCGAAATGACCACGCGGATCCGGGTCGTGGCGAGTCGGTTCGGCGATGGCCGCGCTGGAACGGGGAAGGTCCTGGCCAGAAAGCTTTGCCATCACCAAGGCTCAACGCGCAAGCGGCTCATCGGGTTCATCATTCCCGCTGATCCGGCTCATCACTGACTAGCGGGCCGGCTTCGGACAAGACGGATGCCTACCCGCCGTCACCAGATCGGCAACCGCCGCACGGGGGTCACCGCTGGTGACCAGGCCTTCGCCGACCAGCACCGCATCTGCACCTGCGCCGGCATACGCCAACAGATCGGCGGTGCCGCGGACACCGGATTCGGCGATCCTGATCACGTTGGTGGGCAGTCCGGGAGCGATCCGCGCGAAGCAATCGCGGTCCACTTCCAGAGTCATCAGATCGCGGGCGTTGACGCCGATCACTCGGGCGCCGGCCTTCAGCGCCCGGTCGGCTTCTGCTTCGGTGTGCACTTCCACCAGAGCGGTCATGCCCAGCGACTCGGTGCGGTCCAGCATCGACACCAACGCAGGCTGCTCGAGCGCCGCAACGATCAAGAGCAACATGTCCGCACCGTGGGCACGGGCTTCGTGAATCTGGTATGGCCGCACCACAAAGTCTTTACGCAAGACCGGCACTGAGACCGCCGCCCGCACGGCATCAAGGTCGTCGAGCGAACCGTGGAAACGTCGCTCTTCGGTCACCACGCTGATGATGCGCGCACCACCGTCCTCGTAGGCGCGGGCCAACTTGGCAGCGTCGGAGATGGGTGCAAGCCGACCCGCCGATGGACTGGCCCGCTTGACCTCGGCGATGACGCCGATGCCGGGCGCGCGTAATGCCGCCATGACGTCCAGCGGCGACGGCATTGCCTCAGCCGCTGCCTTGATCTCGGACAGGCTTACCACGGCCTCACGGGCGGCGACATCCGCGCGGACTCCCTCGATGATGGAGTCGAGCACGGTTGCCGAACTCATGCCTGTCGTCCCTCCCCACGGATGCCACAGCTTTAGAGGATCCCATCGAAGGGTAGCGGCCGTAAGCCCGCGCGCTGTCACCGACCCTCTGTGTCGGATTCAAGTTTTGGTTGACCATCGCGCGGCGGCGCCGACTCCCCCGGTCCATCGGTCGGGTCGTGCCCCTCGTCAAGCGCATCCCAAATCCGCCGCTCTGACATCGCACCGTCATCGCGCTGCATCATCGAACGCCGAGCGCCAGGCGCGGCATATTTCGTCACGCTGGCGCCACCGGGCCGCGCTGATCGCATCAATAACACCGCGGCAGCCAACGCACAGACGGCGGACACCAAGGTGATCGCCGCGCCCACGTAGTGCCGCTCGCTTCCGACCATCGACAGCACCGGGACATTAGCGAGGTCGGCTGCGCGCACTGCGACGTCGGGAATCACCCACAAACTGACGGCCAGATAACCGGTCGCCAGGCTGGCCACTGCTACGAGCACCGCCAGCATCCGCAGCGGCCAGCCGCGAACCGCCACCGCGGCGACAGCGGTGGCCACCAGCAATAGCGCCAACGGCAGCAGCGCCGTCGACCAGGACGCTCCCGAGACAGTGGCGGTCTTCGGCGGTCCCAGCCCGTCGAACGACCGGATGGCGACCCACGACAACCGAGACGCTGCCCACAGCCCGCCGGCGGCGACCAGTAGCAAGAGCTGGCCGATGCGGATCACCAGCCGGCCCCGACGGTCGGGCTGCGGGTCAGCCATCGCGGCCGGTGTCCGGAGCGGTCAGCGTCTCGGCGGCGGCGATCGCGTTCAGCACCGCTCGGGCCTTGTTGGTCGCCTCGGTGTGCTCGTAAGGACCGTTGGAGTCGGCCACTACCCCGCCCCCCGCCTGGACATACGCGGTGCCGTCGCGCATCAACGCCGTGCGGATG
>JAFAQO010000581.1 GCA_019246375.1 Mycobacterium sp.
GAGCGTGGCGATCGCCGAGTTGATCCCGACAAGCTGGCCGTTCATGTTGACCAACGCCCCGCCAGAGTTGCCCGGATTGATCGCCGCGTCGGTCTGAATGGCGTCGAGCACGGTGTTCTGGTTTCCCGACTCGCCGGTGGTCGACACCGGCCGGTTGAGCGCGCTGACAATGCCTGTGGTCACCGTGCCCGACAGTCCCAGCGGCGACCCGACCGCCACCACCGGCTGACCTACGCGAAGGTTCGCCGAAGAGCCGAGCGATATCGGGGACAACCCGGAAACGCCGTGCACTCGAACCACCGCGATGTCACTGGTGGGATCGGTCCCTACCACAGTGAACGGCGCGGTGCGGCCGTCGGAAAAAGTCACGGTGGTCTTCGGCGGTCCACCGGGTCCGCCACCCCCACCTGGGCCACCGGGGCCCGGACCGGGGCCACCAGGACCACCTGGACCCGCACCGGGACCTCCAGGACCGCCGGGACCCGCACCGGGACCTCCAGGACCCGCACCCGGTCCGCCGGGACCGCCGGGACCCGCACCCGGTCCGCCGGGACCTCCGGGACCCGCACCCGGTCCGCCGGGACCGCCCGGCCCCCCGCGCCCGCCGTTGGCAGCAGCGGAGACGACGTGGTTGTTGGTCAGTATCAGCCCGTCCGAGGATAAGACGATGCCGGAACCCTCCTCGGACTGCCGGCCCAAATCCGTCTCGAGCATCACGACGCTGGGAACCACCTTGGCCGCGACTTGTTCGACAGTGCCCGCCGGCGCGTTGGCCGCGGGCACTGTCGGAGCCGCCCCCGCCCCCAACATGCCGCCGGGGCCGCCCGCAACGTATCGTCCGTGCTCGACCACCGACGCGACGCCACCGCCGATACCCGCCGACACCACTGCGATCGCCAGCGCGCCAACCGTCAATAACCCTGCACGGGAACGTCTTTGGGGCATCCCCGGCGGCGGGCCGCCCGCCGGGCCAGGCGGGACGCCCCCAAATGGGTCGTACGGCTGCTGGTACGGCGGCTGCTGGCGATAGCGCCAGTCGTACTGCTGTGTGTACGTTTGCTGCTGGCCTGTCCCGGCATAGCCGGAGTTTGCCGTCTGACCAGGGAAAGTTCCGGGCTGGGGAGGCGCAGGACGGTATCCCGCCTGCTGCGGCGGTGGCGAATACCTCGGGTGATTCGTCATGTCGCTAGGTCACTCTTCCTCGAAAGTTTGTTTGGGTCCAGGTCGGATCCAACAGTAACCGCAACTAACCTGCCTGCGTGGACTGAGAATCCACCGAGACAACGTTCGCCGCTCCTGGAAAGTTTCCCCCTTTTTCGCCTGCCGTAACGTCGACCGGTGCGTCGGCCGGTGTGGACTCAGGCGCTAGCGGTATCGCCCGGCCAGGCAGCAAAACGTGGATTGACGTGCCCGGTGGTTGACCCTCCGGCACCGTGTCTTCGACGCGAAGCGCCCCACCGTGTTTCAGCACCACCTGTTTGACGATGGCCAGGCCCAGACCCGAGCCGGGCATCGCTCGCGCCGATGTCGAGCGGAAGAATCGTTCGAACACCAGACGACGCTCATGCAGCGGAATGCCCGGCCCATGGTCGGAGACCACCAACTCGGCGTGTGACGGATCGAGTTCTCTCATCCGTACACCGACACGTCCGCCCGACGGGCTCCACTTAGCCGCGTTGTCCATCAGGTTCAGCACCGCACGCGACAGACCCGCGGCGTCGCCGTAGATTTGCCACGGAATCACGTCGACGTCGAACTCGACGTCGTTTCGGCGCCGCCGGACCCGCTCCAGGCTGCGGTCTACGACCTCGGAGATGTCAATCGGCTCGTGTGCTACTTCTCCCGCGTCGTCGCGGGTGAGATCCACCAAATCGCCTACCAGAGTGGACAATTCCTCGATCTGCGCGAGTACATCAGCGCGTAGGCCGGCCATTTCCTGCTCCGGCAGCCGCGGCGCTCCCGGTTCCATCGACGCCATCAACAGTTCGACGTTGGTGCGCAACGATGTCAGCGGCGTACGCAGTTCGTGACCGGCGTCGGTGACGAGCCGGGCCTGGCGGTCCCGAGACTCGGCCAGCGCTCGCAGCATGAGGTTGAACGATTCGGTGAGCCTGGACAATTCGTCACTGCCATACACCGGGATGGGGCGGAGGTCGTCGGTGCGGGCCACCCGCTCGGCCGCCTCGGTGAGCCGGGCCACCGGACGCAAGCCGGCGCGCGTGACCATCCCTCCGGCCACCGCGGCAACCACGACACCAATCCCGCCGACAATCACCAGTACCAAACGTAATTCCGTCATGACAGCGTCAGTGGGGGCAAGGCTCTTGGAGATCAGCAGCGAACTCCCGTTGGGCAGATGAATGGCCAGCACCCGCTGACCTTCCGCCGTGCGCCGGGACATGAACAGGTCGCCGCGGATGACTGCTTTCTCCGGCGGCCCGACCGGCAGTGCCTGGTGTTGCTGGTGGGCGGTGTAGATTGAGCGGCCCGGGTTGACCAGCATGGCATTGACATCCGAGTATGCCGTGCCCTCAATAGCTTTGGCGGGATCAGCCGCCAACGAACCACTTGCGATCAGCAGCTGCGCCCTGCTTTGCAGTTGGTTGTCGATATCTTTGTACAGCGCCGCGGAGATTACCGCATACACGGCGACGGCCATCAATACGACCACCATCGCCACCATGGACATCGCTAGCAACATCACCCGCCATCGCAGCGATAACGATGAAGTGGATCCGGGCTGACCGCGACGCCGCCGGCGGAACAGGAACATCAGGGTGGAGTTTCACGCAGCACGTAACCGACCCCGCGCACGGTGTGGATCAGCCGCGGTTCGCCATTGGCTTCGGTCTTGCGGCGCAGATATCCCACGTAAACTTCCAGTGCGTTGCCCGAGGTGGGAAAGTCGAATCCCCATACCTCTTCGAGGATGCGGCTGCGAGTGAGTACTCGCCGCGGATTGGCGATCAGCATCTCCAACAACGCGAATTCAGTACGCGTCAGGTTGATTTCGCGGTCGCCTCGGTGAACTTCCCGGGTGCCCGGATCCAGGGTGAGATCGGAGAATGTCATCGCCACCGACTCGCTGGTATCGTCAATCCTGGTGCGGCGCAATAGAGCCCGCAGCCTGGCCAATAGCTCTTCGAGGGCGAACGGCTTCGGCAGATAGTCGTCGGCGCCGGCGTCGAGGCCGGCTACCCGCTCAGAGACAGAGTCGCGGGCGGTAAGGACCAGAATCGGCAAGTCGTCGCCGGTGCTGCGCAACTGACGACACACTTCCAGCCCATCCAGCCGCGGCATCATGACATCGAGCACGACTGCGTCGGGGCGATCGCTGGCGATCATGTCAAGCGCCTCGATGCCGTCGGCCCCTAGGGACACCGAGTAACCATTGAAGGAAAGCGACCTGCGCAGCGACTCGCGCACGGCGCGATCGTCGTCAACGACTAGTATTCGCACGGCCACCAGTCTCGTCCAAACGCCTAAGAGAGCCCTAAGAAACGCCCCGAAGCTGATAGCCCGGATTCTGCGGACTTAGCAGGCGAGCCGCGCCAGAGGCGCTAGTTTGGTTCCCCGCCTCAGGGTCTGGACCGGGCAATCGGAGTCAGTGACGATCGAGGTCGATAAGACCCAGGCGAGCCGCCTTGAGCAGCCGGCGCGGCACCTTGTGCTGCTGACCGGCCACTGTCACGTTGACGAGTTCGGGGCGCTTGGCCTTCCACTGTGCGCGCCGGCTTCGGGTATTTGCGCGCGACATCCTGCGCTTTGGCACAGCCATGATCGGGCCTTACTCCTTGGGTGTGGGGCTCTGTAGCGGTATGCCAGAGCCAACTCTGCGGTCGTCGACCGCGGTTAACGACTAACAATAGTCGGTGACCTGCTGTGAGAACAAAATCGACCAACGCGATCACGCCGTAGGGAAGGCTTTGCACACCGTCCTGCCAGGCGAGGCATTCTTGACGTGACACCGGCGGCACCCGCTAACCTACCGGTTGGTTGGCGCGCCGGCCGGCCGCAGTCCTGAAGGGAGGACACGCGTGGCTGCTCTCTCTCGTGCTGTCCGAATCGGGAACTGCTCGGGTTTCTACGGTGACCGGCTTTCGGCGATGCGCGAGATGCTGGTCGGCGGTGACCTGGACTATCTCACCGGGGACTACCTTGCCGAGCTGACCATGCTGATCCTGGGCCGCGATCGCATGAAGCACCCCGAGCGCGGCTACGCGAGGACGTTTCTGAACCAACTCGAGGAGTGCCTGGGACTCGCCCACGACCGGGGTGTGCGCATCGTGGTCAACGCCGGCGGCCTCAACCCTGCCGGGCTGGCCGATGCGGTCCGCGCGTTAGCCGAGCGGCTCGGCATTCCGACCCGGGTTGCTCATGTCGAAGGCGACGACCTGCAGCTCCGCGCCGAGGAACTGGGGCTCGGCACACCGCTGACCGCCAACGCCTATCTGGGCGCATGGGGCATCGTTGAATGCCTGAATTCCGGCGCCGACGTCGTCGTGACCGGCCGGGTGACCGATGCGTCGGTGATCGTCGGGCCGGCGGCCGCGCACTTCGGCTGGGGCCGCACCGACTACGACGAGCTCGCCGGCGCTGTGGTCGCGGGCCACGTTATTGAGTGCGGCATTCAGGCCACCGGAGGCAACTACGCGTTCTTTACCCAGGTACCGGATCTGGCCTATGCCGGTTTCCCGCTGGCCGAGATTCATGCCGACGGCTCGTCGGTGATCACCAAGCATCCCGGCACTGGCGGCCTGGTCAGCGTCGACACCGTAACCGCGCAACTGCTGTACGAGATCAGCGGCGCCCGCTACGCCAACCCCGACGTCACCGCCCGGATGGACACCGCTCAACTGTCGAACGACGGCCGAGACCGGGTGCGGATCAGCGGCGTAGTAGGCGAACCACCGCCGCCGACGCTGAAGGTGTCGCTGAACAGCATCGGCGGCTTTCGCAACGCGATGACGTTCGTGCTGACCGGCCTGGACATCGAGGCAAAGGCGGATCTGGTTCGACG
>JAFAQO010000667.1 GCA_019246375.1 Mycobacterium sp.
GCTCGCTCGCTGTCTACGAACAAGCAGCTCGCGGCGCAGTTAGGGGGCCGGCGCAGGGCACGCCCACCGTCGGCATCGACCGCAATGGGGTTAAATCCCACGGTGTCAAGGGATTAGGCATCGACGGCTGTGGTGCGCGTGTTGATGAGGGTGGGTCGTTCGCGATCGGCGATGCCCGATTCCACTAGCTTGATGACCTCGTCGGTGCTGTGCGCTTCGTGGGCGTCAACACCGTAGCTGGCGGCGGTGCCCACGACATTAAGGCCTGGCAGGTCCAGGCCGGGAACGCCCGCCGTTTTCTCCCACTTGCCGAACTCTTTGAGGACCCCGTATTCGGCGTTGGATGCCACCACGATGGTCAGCGGGATCCGGTAGTGCGCCGCGGTCCACAACGCGGTGATCGCGTAATGCATGGAACCATCGCCCATTAACGCCACCACGGGGCGATCCGGGGCGGCGAGTTGAGCACCAACGGCGGCAGGTAGCCCAAAGCCGAGTCCTTCGCCGGCGGCTGTTAAGTGCGAGAACGGGTTGCCGGGCCGAATTGCGGTGGTGATCGCGAGCTCGTTGCTGCCGGCCTCGCTAACCCACAACGTGTCTGCGGGTGCGGCATGCCCGACGGCCGCCCAAAGGGTTTCGGGCTTAAGCGGTGCCTCGGCCTGCTCGACGTCGGGGACCGCGGCCCGCGGCGATGGAACGGGCCGCTGGGTTGGTTTCGCCGCGGCGAGCAGGGTCTCGGCGGCGCTGCGCACGTCGGCAATGATCGCGTCCCCCACCGGGGCGCGGGCAGCTTCGTCGGGATCGTTGGTGATGTGAACCAGGCTGGTGCCTTGGGGCAGATACGGTCCGGGGACTCGCGGGTAGTACCGGAATACCGGAGACCCGATCACCACCACCAAATCGCGGCCCGTCAACAGTTGGGAGATCCAGCCCGCACCAGGCGGCAGTGTGCCCTGATACAGCGGGTGATTCTCGGGGAATCCGCTCCACCCGGTAATTGGGGCCGTCCACACAGCGGACCGGGTGCGTTCGGCCAACCCGATCACGGCGTCCCACGCCCCGTAGCGTTCCACATCGCCACCCACGATCAGCGCCGGTGACGTTGCGGCCTCGATGCGCGCACAGATCTGCTCCGCGAGATCTGCGGGAAAGCTGACGGCCTGGGTAACTTTCCGGTCGCGCACCACCGCGACGTCGGCGGCCTGGGTATCGTCGAGTTCCGCCTGCATGTCGTCCATCGGCAACGACACGAACACCGGCCCCATCGGCGGCGTGGTAGCCAGATGGATGGCATGGGCGAGCACAGCGGGAGCCTCGCTCGCGATTGCCGGTTCGGCCGCCCACTTCACGAACGGCTTGGGTACCGTCGTCGGCTCGATGTTGGTCAGCAGGCAGTACTGGTTTTGCATGAACCGGCGCTGGTTTCCGGCGGTGACGATGAGCGGAGTCTTGTTCACGAACGCGTTGTAGAGCGCACCTTGAGCGTTGCCCATGCCTGGGGCGGTGTGAAGGTTGACCACGGCAGGTCGTCTGGTGATCTGGGCATAGGCGTCGGCCATTCCCACCGGCACCATCTCCTGCAGCCCCAGCACATAGCGGAAATCTTCAGGGAAGCCCTCTAGCAGGGTCAGCTCCGATGAGCCGGGATTACCGAACCATGTGGTCAGCCCATAGCTGCGAAACAGGTCGAGGGTTGCTTGCCGAACGCCAATCATTTCGGATCTTCTCTCGTCCGCGGCAGCTCAGATTAACGGCACACCGACACTACGCCCACGCAGAAAGTCACAACACCGGTTTTCATCAGCGTCAGCCGACACGTAGCGGCGGCCCGTAAAGCATCGCGCCCGAAGGAATCTACCACCAATACACCGCTACAAACTGTCACAATCAAACAGGTGATGCAGCCATGACCACCCGTAAACGGCACCCACCTAAGCAGCTCCCGGGCATCGTCTACAACCCGGTGACGCTGGACCCCGAACGTGACATCCCCACCTTCGTCAACGAGGCCGACACCAAGTGGTGGGCAATCCATGCGGGGCCACGCGCTAGGGCCTACTTCACGCGCCGGCCGCCGAAGCGGGACATGTACGTCGTCATCGTGAACAACGAAATCGTCTACAGGCATCAGGATCTGCAGCCGACGCTGGAGTGGCTGCAGATGTTGGAAAGCTTTCGAGCTTGACTGGACCGATCAGCGTATGCCTAGGTGAGGGATGCGCCTTGGCGCAAGTTAGGGCGGCACCCTTCTAAGGTTTATGGCAGGCTCCCGCTATGGGATTCAAGCTCTGGACTCCGGATGGAGCCTCCGAACAGTTCGGCGATCTCGATACGTACGAAGTGGCCGATAACGGGGTGCTCACCGTTCGCCCCATTCGATCGAGCGCTAACCGTCCAACGCGCATCTACTCGCAGGTGGGGTGGGCCCACGTCACGGCAGATAGCGACCACGATCCAGGTAAACCGAAGGCCCAGTGACCAAAGGCGGCAACCTATTGCCGACGACCACTGCACTGATGGATGAGTTGCTCGATGAGCGCCTAGCACACCGCGGCCGAGCCAGCGCGGCGCGCAACCCGTCGCAGACCGCGCGGGTGCGTTCACGGGCCATCAACCGTGCGGCCACGCACAACCGTGAGTTGACATCGATACCGGTCAACGCCTTGGCCGAGGTGCCATCAGCAAGCGGAAATCCGCCCACGATATCCATCTGCCACAGCTCCGTCGCCCCGGTGTTCCCAACGTTTCCATTTGCGTGAGCGTCGATCCCGAGCCGCCGGATCAATCATGCCCGCCCGCAGCAGCGCCCGATACGCCGCCGACTCCGAAACTACCGGCATCACCTGCCGTTTGGCCAACTCGAACACCAACCGCCGCGGCCCCCAATACGGCCGAGATCGGCGAAGCTCCAACAATGCCGCTTCCACATAAGCCGGCATCTGATGCGGACACCGCACCGGCCGATGGGAACGATCCTGGAGTCCCTCGAGGCCCTCGGCCTCATAACGGGCTCACCAGCTGTGCAGCGTCTGGCGCGACACCCCCACCTTCTCGGCGACCTGCGACACCGACAAACCATCCGCGATGACGGCCATCGCCGCCTGATATCTCTGCTCGGCCACGCTCAACTCCCTCATCCAGGGAGTGTCAAGGATCAGC
>JAFAQO010000266.1 GCA_019246375.1 Mycobacterium sp.
CAGCGTCTTTCGTCATCGGCGGATCGGCGAGCCGGCCGAGCTCCTCCAACGAGGCCTGCCGATGCTCGACACGCAGCTTGCCGGCGGCGGCCAGATGGTCGGGCACGCCAACGCCGAGGATCTCCAACGCGCGTTCCACCCTGGCGGCCGCGGCGACAGCGGCCCGCGCAGAGCGGCGCAGATTCGCGTCGTCGAAATTGGCCAGCCGATTGGCCGTCGCACGCACCTCACGGCGCATGCGGCGCTCCTCCCAGATCAGCCGGGTGTCTTGGGCGCCCATCCGGGTCAGCAACGCGCCGATCGCCTCGCCGTCGCGCACCACCACCCGATCGGCGCCACGCACTTCGCGGGCCTTCGCGCTGACCCCGAGGCGCCGTGCGGCACCGACCAGCGCCAGCGCGGCCTCCGGTCCCGGGCAGCTGACCTCGAGCGCCGACGAGCGCCCCGGCTCGGTCAGCGACCCGTGTGCCAAGAAGGCGCCCCGCCACGCGGCTTCGGCGTCGGCAACACTGCCGCCGACGACCTGGGCGGGCAGTCCCCGTACCGGACGTCCGCGCAAGTCCAGCAGACCGGTCTGGCGAGCCAGCGCTTCACCATCATTGGCAACCCTCAGCACGTACCGGGTCTGCTTGCGAATCCCGCTGGCAGACAGGACATGTACAACCGCGTTGTAGCCGTAGAGATCGAAGATGTCCTTGCGCAGCCGACGGGCAATACTGCCCAAATCCAGCTCTGCCTCGACGACCACGCGGCCCGCCACGATCTGCAGCCCGCCGGCGAACCGCAGCAGCGAAGTGACCTCGGCGCGCCGTGCGCTCACCGAATTCACCACCAGGCGGCTCAGCTCATCTTTGACTTCGGCTGTCATCGCCACGCGTCGTCACCCTTCGGTCCGCTGTGACCCGGTTCGTTTGCGCCGGCTGACTCATCCTCAATCGTCATCGGCGCCGTCACCGGCGGCGCCGGTCCCCCTTCGCGTATACCGACTCCGTCGAGCGCCGCCGCCAGCTTGCCCGGGTCATGTAAAGGTGTACCAGGTCTGGCGACGTCAGCGAATCGAACCTCGGCGTCCAGCAGCTTTGCGGTGCGACGCAGTTGCCCGCGTTCGCGATTACTCGGCACCCGTTCGGCATCGATGATGACGTCGTGGACTGTGAACTCGGGCGCATGCTGGGCCACCACGTGCAGATGACGCTCCACCGAAAATCCGGCAGTCTCCCCCGGCTCTGCGACGAGGTTCAGCACAAGCGCGCGCCGGGCCGTGGTCGCCTGCAGGGCCGCCATCAGACCCGGCACCAGCATGTGCGGAATCACGCTGGTGAACCATGATCCCGGGCCCAACACCACTAGGTCAGCGGCCATGATCGCGTCGACGGCCTGGCGGGTGGCCGGCGGGTTCGCGGGCAGCAGCCGTACCCGGCGTACTTTCCCGGGCGTGGTCGCGATCGCCACCTGGCCTCGAATCACCCGGAACATCCGCGGGTCGGTCTCCAGCCCGGAAACGTCGGCCTCGATCTGTAGTGCGATCGGGCACATCGGCAGCACTCTGCCTTTGACGCCCAGGATGCGGCCCAACTCGTCGAGCGCGGCGACCGGATCGGCCAGCACCTCGTTGAGGCCGGCCAACAGCAGGTTGCCGATCGGGTGACCGGCCAGCGCGCCGCTACCGCCGAACCGGTGTTGCAGGATGGTCGCCCACAATCGCTCATGTGGGCTGTCCGAAGCCAACGCGGCCAAGGCCATTCGCAGATCGCCAGGCGGGACTATGTCGAGTTCGCTGCGCAGCCGGCCCGACGAGCCGCCGTCGTCGCCGACGGTGACGACGGCGGTGACATGCGGGGTCAATCGTCGGGCCGCCGACAGGGTCGCGTACAGACCGTGCCCACCGCCCAGGGCGACAATGCGCTGATTCATTCGCGGCCCAGGTCCCGGTGCAGCACCCGCACCGACAGGTACGCGTTGGGTTCCAACAGCCGCGCCAATGCCTCGGCGATGACCACGCTGCGATGCTTGCCGCCGGTACAGCCGATAGCGACGGTCATGTAGCGCTTCCCCTCCCTGCGGTAGCCGTCGATAACCAGGGACAGCAACTGATGGTAAGTGTCCAGAAACTCGCCCGCGCCGGTCTGGCCGAGCACGTAATCGCGGACCGCCGGATGCTGGCCGGTGTGCGGGCGCAATTCGTCGACCCAGTGCGGATTAGGCAGGAACCGCACGTCCATCACCATGTCGGCGTCCATCGGCAATCCGTACTTGAAGCCGAACGACTCCACGGTGACGCTGGTGTGCGCCGCGGTCTCGCTGCCAAAGGCGCGTTCGATGCTTTCCCGCAAGCCCCGCACCGACAGCGTCGACGTGTCGATGATCAGGTCGGCCGTCGCGCGAACCGTGGCCAGCATGTCCCGTTCGGCGGCAATGCCTTCGGCCAACGTCTGCTCGCCCTGCAGCGGGTGGCTGCGACGATTCTGCTCGTAACGGCGCACCAGCATGTCATCGGAAGCTTCCATAAACAGCACACGCGGGGTGATGTTGCGGGTGGCCAGGTCGTTGCGCACCCAGTCGAGGTCCCCGGTGAAGCCGCGCGACCGTACATCCATCACCACGGCCAGCTGGGTGATGCGGGATCCGGCCGCCAGGCCGAAGTCCACCATCCGGGTGATCAGCTGGGGCGGCAGGTTGTCGGCGACATACCAGCCGAGGTCCTCGAGCACCTTGGCCGCGGTGCCTCGCCCGGCACCGGACAGCCCCGTCACTAGCACAACGTCGATGCCGGACTCGGATCCACGAGTGCGACGGTCGAGGTGGTTGTCCGCCAACTCCGCGTGCACGGCGTGCCCTCCCAGCCCGGCCGGGTTCTCCCCGTCGTTGCCCTGGCCCATATCGTGATTCATCATCCTGAGGCCCGTCGGACGAACCGGCCATCAGATCCCGTGGGGTCCCCGACGTCGGAAGCGGTGACGTCGTTTCTCAGCGCGTCGAACACTGCCCGGGCCGTTGCGACGCCGATCCCCGGAACAGCGGTGATGTCCTCAACAGACGCCTCCTTGAGCCGCGCCACCGATCCGAAGTGGGTGACCAGCGCCTTGCGCCGGTGCTCACCCAGCCCGGGCACCGCGTCCAGCGCCGACTCGGTCATCCGCTTCGACCGCTTGCTGCGGTGGTAGCTGATGGCGAATCGGTGCGCCTCGTCGCGCACCCGCTGCAGCAGATACAGGCCTTCACTGTTGCGCGGCATGATCACCGGATCCGGCTCAGACGGCACCCAAACCTCTTCCAGCCGCTTGGCCAGGCCGATCACCGCGACATCCGTAATGCCGAGTTCGTCGAGTACTGCGCTGGCCGCATTGACTTGCGGCGCACCGCCGTCGACGACGTAAAGGTTGGGCGGGTAGGCGAATTTGCGCGACCTTCCTTCGGGGGCAAGGATGTTCAGATCCCCCTGGCGGTCCTGCAAGTGCCGCATGAACCGCCGCCGGGTCACTTCGGCGATCGATGCGACGTCGTCGGAACGGCCACCGCCGGCGGCTTCCCGGATTGCGAAGTGGCGGTAGTCCGACTTACGCGGCAGACCATCCTCGAAAACCACCAGCGAGCCCACGACATCGGTGCCCTGCACATGGCTGATGTCGACGCACTCGATGCGCAGCGGTGCATCTGCCAGCCCCAATGCGTCCTGAATACTCTGCAGCGCAGCCGATCTGGCAGTGAAGTCGCCTGCGCGCTTCAATTTGTGTTGCTGCAAGGCGTCTTTGGCATTTCGCTTTACTGTTTCGGCCAGCGCCTTTTTGTCGCCACGGCGCGGCACCCGCAGCGCAACCCGCGCGCCGCGCAGACCGGAAAGCCAGCTGGCCAACTCATCGGCATTGGGCGGCAGGCAAGGCACCAGCACTTCCCGCGGCACCGGGGTAGCAGATTCGTCGGCGGCTCCGTCGAGCTCTGCCTGCTCGGCG
>JAFAQO010000641.1 GCA_019246375.1 Mycobacterium sp.
TCGGAGGCTAAGTGATATGTCACTCACGCATGTTAACGCAGATCCGCAGGATACTGGGCGACTGAGCCGTCTCGGGGTCTGCCTCGGCCGCTCGGAAGGTTCTGACTCGACCGATCAGCCAGCCGCTGACCGATCGAGGTCAGTTAGCCACATTGACGATTTGCGGCGCGGCGGCGTGATCGCAAGCTCTCCTAAGCCACCGATGGCACAAGCAGCACATCACAACCAGATTGGCAGCTGACTATGACAATCGTATCGCCGCCCCCGGGCCAAGCCACTGACAATGGATCGGCGCTGCACCTTGCGCATAGAACCCCGCGACCGGAATTCTTACCCGCGCGGACCGGCACCGAGGCGAAGTCCGCGGTCCGCCCCACCGTCAGCCTGGTCATTCCGGTAAGGAACGAGGCCCGCAACATCGCCTCGGTGCTAGAACAGGTCGCGGACGACGTCGTGCACGAGATCATTCTTGTCGACGGCAACTCGACCGATGTCACGGTGATCACCGCCCGGGCGTACCGGCCTGATGTGCGGATCGTGCCTCAGCAAGGCACCGGAAAGGGCAGCGCATTGCGTACCGGGTTCCAGGCGGCCACCGGCGACATCATCGTGATGATGGATGCGGACGGCAGCATGTCGCCGCAAGAGATCAGCCACTACGTGCATTTCCTCACCAACGGTTACGACTTCGTCAAGGGGTCGCGGTTCATCAGCGGCGGAGGATCGCTGGACATCACCTGGTTCCGCCAACTCGGCAACTGGTTCCTGCTCACGGTCTTCAACACGGTCTACGACGCCCACCTGACCGACCTCAATTACGGATTCTGCGCATTTCAGCGTCGCTACCTGGAGCACCTCCACCTGTCGGCCACCGGCTTCGAAATCGAGTCGGAGATGACCGTGCGGGCCATGAAGGCGGGGTTGCGTATCACCGAGGTTCCCAGCCTCGAGATGCCCCGCCGGAGCGGAGAATCGAACTTGCACGCGATCCGCGACGGCATCCGCGTCCTGCGAACCGTGCTGCGCCATCACCGCTCAGGTGTTTCCGGGCACCTCTACCAGGCGGTGCGACAGGCTGCCGGGCGACCGCCGGCTGTGCCGGCGCAGGTGACAGCATGACGAGCACTGCACCTCCAGCCGCGCCGGCGCAGCCGCCCCCGTCCGCGGGGCTGCTCGACCTGGCTGATCTGTCGATCTCGCGTGCAGACATCGAACTCAGCTCAGCCACCGGCACGCTGCGGCCCGAAAGTGCGGTGTCCGACGCACGGAAGATTCTCGCGTCGGTCCGGCCGGTGGGTCCCGAGCAAGGACCGCCGGCGGCGGTTTTGAAGGTGGCCCGCGGCCTGCTGGGAGCCACGGGACTGCGCACGCAGCGGCGCGTGCTCGCCGAACTCGCCATCCACCCGGGACTCGACGAAGAATGGCGCGAACTGCTGCCGCGGATTCTGGCCTTCGACGAGCGCACCGATGCAACCGTGTCCGTGGAGTCCTATCGGCCGGGAATCGACCTGGCGGAGGTGCTGGCACGCCGCCCGAACCGTGTCGAGGAGCTGACCGCTGCGGCCCTGAGCGCCATCGCACCGCTGCACCGGCGGACTGCCACGCTCATCGTCGTCGACAACGTCTGCTTGTTGAGGCGATGGGTCATCGAACCACTGGCGGAGCTGACGGACATGTGCCGGCGGCTAGGTCCCGGCCTGGTTTCCGAGGTGGACCGGCTTGGAACGATGCTGCGGCAAACCCTGATTGGCCGGCGTATGCCGGTGAGCTGGACGCACGGCGGCTACACCCCGCGCAACGTTCGGGTGGCCGGGATCCAGGGCCCGGTCACCGGCATCGTCGACTGGGGCGGGGCGCGGCCGGGCCAGCCGGCGTTGATCGACGAGTATTTGATGATCTTGACGGCAAGCTGCCAGGTGGAGCGGGCTGATCTGGGCGCAGTTGTCACCGAGCGGCTACGGGCGGGCGGCCTCTCAGACCGCGAACGTAATGCGCTGCGTGCCGCACGCGGCCGACCGGACGTGGACATTGGCGACCGTGAGCGCATCGGTGAACGCGTCGACGAGCGCGTTGCCATTTTGCTGACCTGGCTGCACCATGCTGCCGACTTGTGGCGCAAGGGCGCCACTCACCCAGACCACCATATCTGGTGGGCCACCAACGTGGCTCCGGTGCTTGACGCCGTTGCTGCGTGGCCGGAATTCGATGTTTCAAGCAAGGGGCGCCGCGGCACAGCAAGCGGTGCACCGATGACCACGTCAGCACCCGTCAAGGATGCCGCACAGGCCCCGTGAATTCAGGCCGATGGCTGACCATGCAAAACGCACAACGAACGCTCACAGAACACGGCCGGCTCGACGGCCTAGCCGCTGTCGGTGCCGATGTAGCCGCGGCTTGCCCGGAAACGGCGATGATGTTCAACCGGCGGGACTCGGAGAAGCTTCGGGAAGTCGTAGAGGAGGATCCGAGCGTCGCTGGCCGGCTTGCCTGGCTCGGCGTTCGGCTTACCATCCGGCCCGCCCTGACGATTGGAAGCTACCTGCCGCACGCGCCGTGGCCATGGGACATCGTTGACTTTGTTGCCCGGGCTGTGACGTCCGCGCCGGGCAGTGTTCGCGCCACGGTTCGATTGCCGCATTGCAGTGCCCGCTTGGTGCGCGCTGCCGGTGTTCTGCCTGCCGACGGCACCCGGCGCGTCGTCTTGTACATGCACGGCGGCGCCTTTTTGACGTGCGGAGCCAACACACATGACCGGCTTGTCACCAAGTTGTCGAAGTACGCCGATACCCCGGTGCTGGTGATCAACTACCGGATGATCCCTAACCATTCGATCGGTGAGGCGATCGATGATTGTTACGACGGCTACCGGTGGCTGCGTGGCCGGGGTTACGGGCCCGACCAGATTGTCTTGGCCGGCGACTCGGTCGGAGGCTACCTATCCCTCGCGCTGGCCGAGCGGTTGCTCGGCGAAGGCGAGGAACTCGCGGCCATCGTCTGCATGTCACCGCTGATGCAAATCGCCAAGGCCCCCAAGCAAGCACACCCGAACATCCGCAGCGATGCGATGTTCTGCGCCAAGGCGTTTGATGCATTTTTCGACCTGATTGCCAGGGCAGCCCAACGCAACGGGCGTCGCGAGGATATCTACGAACCGCTCGACCACATCGAGGCGGGCCTGCCCCGCACGTTGATTCATGTGGCCGGTTCCGAAGTCCTGCTGCACGACGCTCGGTTGGCCGCGCGGCGCCTGGCCGCGGTCGGAGTACCGGTCCAACTGCGGGTGTGGCCTGGCCAGATGCATGTGTTCCAGATCGCCGCGCCGATGGTGCCGGAGGCCACCCGGTCATTGCGCCAGATCGGCAACTACATCCGCGAGGCGACCGACCGGAAACGCCGATCCCACCTCAAACCGGTTGCCGCCGCCCGCAATTCACCATTGA
>JAFAQO010000271.1 GCA_019246375.1 Mycobacterium sp.
TGGATCATCACCAGGCCCAGGCCGTTGAGCAGTGCTACCACCGGCAGCAGCAGCGGATCGGCATAGGGGGCAAAGCGCCGGATGGCCATATGTGCGAACACAAACAAAGTCAGGAAGGCAAGCACGTAGCCGGCCAGGTCCCAATGCAGCTCCCGCTCTTGGTTGGCTTGCACAATCAATAAGGCCACCGCGGTTACCGCGGTGGCAAAGCACAACAACACCAGTTCTGCATTGCGCCGATTCGGCAGCGGAGGGGTCACCGCGACCGGCGGTTGCGGCTGTGTCGTCATGCCGCTTCCCGGCAGTTGGTGCCCGGCTGGGGTGATGTTGGCGGACTGGCGGTGGGCGCCGTGGTCGTCGGCTTCGGCGGCGATGTCGCACGAGCCGGCGGGCAGAGCGGCAGCAGCGAATCGCTGCCGGACAGGTCGTGTAGCTGCTTTTTCGCCTGATCGAGAGTGCCGGGTGGCAGCCCGTTCTTTACCAGCTCTCGATTGGACTGATTCAAATACTCCAGCTTCAGCGGCGGGCAGCCCGGTTTGTTCCCATAGCGTTCGTTGCTGCCGTCGAGGCAGCCCAGAGCATACGGTTCATGAACTGACAAGCCCAGGATCGAGCGGGGAGGTAGTCCCCGCATGATGCTTACCGTGCCGTTGTAGTCGGTGACGTAGTAGTAGCTGCTGATGATCGTCCGCGCAATGGCCAGCGCGGCCAGCAGCAGCAGCACAACCAGCGCGAGCCCGATAGCCATCCGCCGCCGGGAGCGCTTGGGGCGGGTAAGCGTTTCCGGCTGCGGCACAACGCGTTTGGCAACGGTCTTACGTGGATTGATCGCGGAAGCCCGGCCGGCGGCAGTGTTGGGCCGGGTCAGTTGATCTTCGTCACCGGATACCGCGCCCGCCAGGATCGGTTGAGTCTGCCCGTATTCGTAGTCGACGACGTCGGCGACCACCACGGTGACGTTGTCGGGACCACCGCCACGCAGTGCGAGTTCGATAAGGCGCTCGGCGCTCTCGCTGACGTCGGGAATCTGCAGGGCCTCACGGATGGTCTCGTCGCTGACCGGGTCGGACAATCCGTCCGAGCAGAGCAGGTAGCGGTCGCCGGCACGGGTTTCCCGCATGGTCAAGGTGGGTTCGACTTCATGGCCGGTCAGTGCCCGCATGATCAGCGAACGCTGTGGGTGACTGTGTGCTTCTTCGGCGGTAATGCGACCTTCGTCGACCAAGGTCTGGACAAAGGTGTCGTCCTTCGTGATTTGCGTCAGCTCGCCGTCGCGTAGCAGATACCCGCGGGAGTCGCCGACGTGCACCAACCCAATGCGGTTGCCCGCGAACAGTATTGCGGTGAGTGTTGTGCCCATGCCCTCCAGCTCAGGCTCCATCTCGACTTGCGCGGCAATGGCCGAGTTGCCCGCTCGCACTGCGGCATCGAGCTTGCCGAGCAAATCGCCGCCGGGCTCGTCGTCATCGAGATGAGCCAATGCCGCGATCGCCAGCTGAGAAGCCACCTCACCGGCGGCGTGGCCGCCCATGCCGTCGGCCAGGGCAAGTAGCCGGGCACCGGCGTACACCGAGTCTTCGTTGTTGGAGCGCACAAGCCCGACGTCGCTGCGGGCTGCATAACGCAGGACCAGGGTCACGGGCGCAACTCGATTACCGTTTTGCCGATGCGAACCGGCGTTCCAATCGGAACTCGTACCGCCGTCGTCACCTTCGCCCTGTCGAGGTAAGTGCCGTTGGTCGATCCTAGATCCTCGACGTACCATTCTGAGCCACGCTTGGACAACCGCGCGTGCCGCGTCGATGCGTAGTCGTCGGTCAGCACCAAAGTGGAGTCGTCGGCGCGTCCAATCAGGACCGGCTGGCCGCTGAGGCTGATGCGTGCGCCCGCCAGGGATCCATCGGTGACTACCAGATAACGGGCATGCCGGTGCTGGCGTGAGGGCAACATAGTGTCACGCAAGGCCAAACCGCGCCGCACCATCACAGCTCCGGTCGGAGCGTAGATATCGGTCCGCAAAATCCGCAGCGCCGACCAGATAAACACCCACAGCAACAACAAGAATCCGGCGCGCGTCAGTTGCAGTACCAGTCCCTGCATCCGGCGTCCCTCCGTCCTGGCGCCCTACACGAGCCCGCGCTACCGAGCACATCAGCAACGTCACGATACTTGGACGGTGGTCGACGCGGGGTGAAGCTTGATGGCTTCGCCGAGCAATCGGCTCAGTGGATGTGGACGATGATCTCCGAATGACCGAGCCGAATCACGTCGCCATCGGCGAGTTGCCACTCCTGTACTGGCGCATTGTTGACGGTGGTGCCGTTGGTGGAGTTCAGGTCTGACAGCAGCGCGACCTGTCCATCCCATCTGATTTCTAAGTGGCGGCGCGACACGCCGGTATCGGGTAAACGGAATTGGGCGTCCTGTCCGCGCCCCACGATGTTGGCGCCTTCGCGCAGCTGGTATGTCCGTCCGCTGCCGTCATCGAGCTGCAAAGTAACCGTGGCACCGGACGGATAGCCGCCTTGCCCGTAGCCCCCGTAGCCGGCTTGTTGGGTGGCGGGATGGCCGTAGTCGTAGTCAGCGCCGGACGGTTCGCCGTAGCCGCCGGGAGGGGCGTACGCACCGCCGCCGGCGGATTCGCCGTAGCGGCTGTAGTCGCTTTGACCGTAGTCCTGCCGGCCGTAATCCGGCGCAGCTTGGTAACCCTGGTCGTAACCGCTCCCCTGCTCGGAGTAAGACGGCCGCTGTTCGGGCGGCCCGTAGCCGCCGTCGTCGTGGCGAATGGGGCCGCGGCCATACTCGCCGTAGTCGCCGTAACCCTGTCCCCCGCCGGACTGACCGTAGCCGCCACCCTGGCGATAGCCGGGGTCATAGCCCTGGCCGCCGCCATAACCGCCGGGCGGGCGCTGTTCGTAGGACGATGGATAACCACTTTGTCCCTGATCGGGATATCCGCCTTGGTCGGGGTATCCGCGATGATCGGCGTAGCGGCCTTGCTCTTGGTAGCCCCCTTGGTCCGGGTACCCCTCTTGCTCGGGATAGCCGCCCGGGCCGGGATAACCGCGCTGATCTTGGTACCGACGCTGATCGGGGTAGCCGCCTTGGTCGGGGTATCCGCCCTGATCTGGGTAGCCGCCGTGTTCGGGGTGGCGAGGCGGCGGATAGCCCTGTTGCGGTGGGTAGCCGCCCGATTCCCCGGGATATCCGCGGGGGTCCTGACCTCCGCGTGCGTCGTCTTGCGGGCGCCCGTAACGGTCGTCGTAGTATTCGTCGCCGGGCCGCCCCTGCCCCTGGCCGCCGCGATAACTGGAATTCTCGGTCATTGGTGGTACTCCTGGTTCTGCGCTGAACGCACGATCTGATTGTGGCGGGGCGGGATCACTAGCCGTCCGGCGGGACTCGATGTCTGGGTTGACAGCACCGCGGGCGCGGAACTGGCCGGTATGCAGGTTCGAAGACTGTTCGAACCAGACGACCACATCACCATACGTTTGCCATCCTTGTTCAGCGATGTATCCCGCCAAGTGTTTGGCAAAGGATTCCGACGTGAGATCGGGGTCGGTTCCCACCTTCTCGTAGTCGTGCACCCCGAGAGTAATGATGTATTCGTTGGGCGCCAAAAGGCGATTCCCCTGAAGCGACCGGACGCCGTCGGCCGCCTCGCGGCGCAACATGGCTTCGACCTCTTGCGAGACGATCGATCCGCCGAACACTCGGGCAAACGCATCCCCTACCGTCGCCTCCAGTTTGCGCTCGATGCGTTGAACTAGCCCCTTCTGGCTGCCCATCTCCAGCGCTCGCCTCACTCGTCCTTCGGTATCGCTGCTGCAGCGCGACGACCTCCGGCGTGTCGCAGTACTCGTGTCCTATCCAGCAATGGTATCGGGACAGCACGAGGCGGAGGCACCTCGAGAACTCTGAGAAGCACATTCATCCAGCTCAGACCCACCTTCCCGACGCGAGCGCTTGCCACTGGGCGCTCCCGTGGGCTGTCTCGCGCGACTGGGGTACGCGGCTATTACAGTGGTAGGCTCCACCGGTTGTCTCGGGCGAGTGGCGGAATGGCAGACGCGCTGGCTTCAGGTGCCAGTGTCCTTCGGGACGTGGGGGTTCAAGTCCCCCTTCGCCCACATATGTTCTGCATCTGACCGCCAGCCGGTCACCGGCTGAGGTGAATGGCTGCACCGACGGGGCTATCCAGCCGGCAGCGTTTGCACCCACTGCTTGATCTCCGGCGTGACCGGGTCGCTGATGTGGCCGAACTCCGGATGCTTCTCGAGCACCCCAGCCACCATCGGGCACACCGCAACGATCCGTTTGCCGTCGCCCCGGGCGGCGGTGAGCGCCTGCTCCACCAGAATGGTTGCCAAGCCGCGGCCGCCGAACTGCTCGTCGATTTCGGTGTGGTAGAAGACGCGCTGGTTATTGCGGTCGGCCACGAAGGCGCTTCCGACGGTTCGGCCCTCGACGGCGATGGTGTACTTGTCCTCGCCGCCGCTGACGGTGGTCTGGGCGCCTGTCTTATCGGTAGTCACCTGTATTCCTTCCTGGGAGCCCGCCGAAGCGTCTCGGCGGTCAAGCGGTCGGCCGCCGGGCAGCTAAGCCCGTGGCGGTGCAGTCGAACACGGTAGGCGGGGCGCAAGGTCTTTCCGTGTCGACCGATCGTCGTCGCGGGCAATGTCGGCTTACTTGCCCGGCGGTTGCAGCACTTTCATGGCTACCCGCTTGACCGGCTCGGGAATCCGATCCTGGATGGCCAAAGCGGCACTGGCCGCGCGGGCTCGAAGTGGCGCGCCGCGGCCGAACATCCGGTTCAACGGCCCCCCGGAAGGCTCAATCTCGATATGTAGCGGCAAGGCCCCTTCGCTTGCCCCGAGCGCATAGGATATGACGATCCGTTGGATCTCGCTGGTGCCCTCAAAGATCGTGTATAGCTTGGCATCCCGATACCACTTCTCCACCGGGTGATCGGTGATGTAGCCCCAGCCGCCCATCGTCTGGATCGCTCGTTCGGTGGCCTTGACAGCGACCTCACTGGCGGCAAGCTTCGACATCGAGCCCTCGCCGCGCTCGAACGGGATACCCTTGGCTGCCATCCATGAGGCCCGCCAGGTAAGCAGCCGCGCGGCGTCGATCTGGGTCGCCAAATCGGCCAAGGGAAAAGCGATGCCTTGATTGTCGATGATGGGCGCGCCGAACGCTTCTCGCCGGGTGGCATACGTGGTCGCGTATTCCACTGCGGCCCGCGCGATGCCGATCGCCTGGGCCGCGACCATTGGACGAGTTTGCTCGAAGGTGCCCAACGTCGCCGAGCCGGAATGTCGTCCACCCGCCACCGCTTCGCGGGCCTTGGCAAGTTTGTGTTCGAGCTTTTCCTGCCCACCGAGCAGATTGGCTTCCGGAACGCGGACACCGTCGAACCGCAACTCGGCGGTATGCGATGCCCGACAGCCGAGTTTGTCGAGTTTGCGCACCAGCTGTAGCCCCGGCGTCCCGCCGGGCACAACGAACAAAGCCTGGCCGCGATGACCGAGTTCCTCGTCGACAACCGCATTGACTACGTGCACGTTGGCGATGCCGCCGTTGCCGATCCACATCTTGTGGCCGTCGATGACCCAGTCCCCGCCGACGCAGCGGGCCCTGGTCCGCAAATTCCGTACGTCGCTGCCGCCCTCGGGTTCGGAGATGGCCAGCGCCGCGAGCTTGAGATCGCCTGGTGTGCCGAAACATTGCGGTGCCCATTCCAGCATCTGCTCCGCAGACGCGGCTTGACCGATCGCGGACAGCGCCAGCGGGCATGACGATTGACAAACCGATCCCCGCGCAACCCCAGAACAACTCCTCCATAAACATCGGCAACGACAAACCGGTGGGGTCACCGATGAGATCCCGGTAGAACAACGGACTATAGAAACCGCGCTGGGCAGCTTCCTCGAGAATCGGCCAGGGGAATTCTTGGCGCTGGTCGTAGTCGAGCGCGACCGGGCGGATCAGGGATTCGGCGAGCTCGTGCGTACGCCGAGCCAAATCATGTTGTGCGGCGGTCGGCGTCAAGTCGAAAGTCACGCATCTCCCCTGCCCTGACGATTCGCCCGCGTTGGCTGATTCAGGGTAACCGCCCGGCAATGACTCCTTTCGCTAACGCAGGCAATCCTTAGGCGGCCGAACGCGGACCCATCTGAGCCGGTGGCAAGTGAAAGATTGCCGCGGTGGTGGGCACCGTGTCGCCTTCGCGCCGGGCGAGCAGCTCGGCGTTCTCGGGTAACTGCCGAGAGTTGATTTCACCGGCAGCGATCTGACGCAAGATGTCGCGGGCTCGAACAAGCTGTTCCCGCTTGCGGTACTGGCCACCGGGCAGTTTGACCCCTGCCCACACTCCGTATTCCTCGCGGTGCTCGACGGCATGGCGGGCGCACAGCCGCTGCTGCGCCAGCGGGCACCGGCGTAGACACAAAATCCGCGCTTCGGTGGCCGACTGTTCGTAAGCGCGCGCCTTGGCGGCACCATCGCCGTCGTCGTCATCGGGGTAGCCGAACCAAAGTTCTGGGTTGAGCGAGCAGGGGTATCCCATGTGTCCGTCTCCTCGTAGGTTGAAACGTATGCGAAAGCATATACAAACAGCTATCCTGGGGCAAGAGA
>JAFAQO010000278.1 GCA_019246375.1 Mycobacterium sp.
GGCGCCGACGGTGGCCGCCGACCGGTTCGCCGAAACATCTGCCGCGGAGCGCTGGCATTCGTTGGCCAGCACCTGGCTCGACCTGCCGGCGCGGCCATCACTGATCGGCACCCGCGGCCCCGACGCCAAACCCCATGGTGCACTGTCAGATTCGGTTTACTCAACGGCGGCACCGCTGGACCGCCGCCTGCTGCTGCGCATGCTGGCCGAGCTGCCGCCAGGCACCCGGGTCGACGAAACCACCGCCTCCCGGGCCCTGGTCTGGCAGCGCCCGCGGTGGGTCAAGCGGCTGCAACCTGGGCCGGTCGCGGACTTGCTGGAAGAAGCACATGTGCTGGGACTGGTGGGCCGCGGCGCTATCAGCACGCCGGGCCGCGCGCTGCTGGCTGGAGACGGCGCCGTCGTCGAGGCGATGAGCCGAGCGCTGCCTGAGCCGATCGACCACTTCCTGGTGCAGGCAGACCTGACCGTGGTGGTACCCGGACCATTGGAGCGCCACCTCGCCGAGGAACTCGCCGCAGTCGCCACGGTGGAGTCCGCGGGGGCAGCCATGGTCTACCGGGTCAGCGAATCATCGATCCGGCACGCGTTGGATATCGGCAAGACCGCCGACTCCCTGCATGCCCTTTTCGACAATCACTCCAAAACGCCTGTTCCTCAGGGACTTAGCTATCTCATTGATGATGTCGCGCGCCGACACGGCCAGCTTCGGATCGGCATGGCCGCAGCATTCGTGCGATGCGAAGACCCGACCTTGCTCACCCAAGCGGTGGCCGCTGCCACCGCCGGAGAACTGCAACTGCGGTTGCTGGCGCTGACGGTGGCGATATCCCAAGCGCCGATCGCCGAAGTGCTCAAGGCGTTGCAGGAGGCCGGCTTCGCACCGGCCGCCGAGGATTCGACCGGCACCATTGTCGACATCCGCTCTCGCGGGGCCCGCGTGCCCACACCGCAGCAACGTCGGCCGCACCGCCCGATACCGCGCCCCAGCCGCGAAACCCTGAGCGCTGTGGTCGCCGTGCTGCGCAAGGTGAGCGCGGCACCGTTCGCCCATGGCCGGATCGACCCGGCGGTCGCGATGTCGCTATTGCAGCGCGCCGCACAGCAAGGCGACACGGTGGTGATCGGCTACGTCGACGCCGCCGGGGTCGCCACCCAGCGGGTGGTGTCACCGGTGGCCGTAGTCGGCGGCCAGCTGGTGGCCTTCGATTCGGCGTCCGGGCGTGCGCGTGAATTCGCCATCCATCGCATCACATCAGTGCTGCGCGCCGACGACGATGCAGAGCGTAGCGATGAGGAGGAGCGGCGCTAACGTGTCGGCCGACGAACGATAATCGATGTTATGACCGCCGGCGAAAGTGCAGAGCAAAGCGATGAGGAGGAGCGGCGCTTGTGACTGACGGGCCGTTGATCGTGCAGTCCGACAAGACGGTGCTGCTCGAGGTTGAGCATGAGCTGGCCGGTGCGGCACGCTCGGCCATCGCGCCGTTCGCCGAGCTGGAACGCGCACCCGAGCACGTACACACCTACCGGATCACGCCGCTGGCGCTGTGGAACGCCCGCGCCGCCGGCCACGACGCCGAGCAGGTTGTCGACGCGCTGGTCACTTACTCCCGCTACGCGGTGCCGCAGCCACTGCTGGTCGACATCGTCGACACCATGGCCCGTTACGGCCGGCTGCAGTTGATCAAGAACCCCGCACACGGTCTGACCCTGGTAAGCCTGGACCGCGCTGTGCTCGAGGAAGTGCTGCGCCACAAGAAAATCGCACCGATGCTGGGTGCCCGGATCGACGACGACACCGTCGTCGTTCATCCCAGCGAGCGCGGCCGGATCAAGCAGATGCTGCTCAAAATCGGCTGGCCGGCCGAGGACCTGGCCGGCTACGTCGACGGCGAGGCCCACCCGATCAGCCTGAAGCAGAACGGCTGGCACCTGCGCGACTACCAGGAAATGGCGACCGAGTCTTTCTGGTCGGGTGGCTCAGGCGTGGTGGTGCTGCCATGCGGCGCGGGCAAGACGCTGGTCGGTGCGGCCGCCATGGCAAAAGCCAGCGCGACGACGCTGATCTTGGTCACCAACACCGTCGCCGGCCGGCAGTGGAAGCGCGAGCTGGTCGCCCGCACGTCGCTGACGGAGGAAGAGATCGGCGAATACTCCGGCGAGCGCAAGGAGATCCGGCCGGTCACCATCGCCACCTATCAAGTGATGACCCGCCGCACCAGGGGCGAATACCGGCATCTGGAGCTGTTCGACAGCCGCGACTGGGGACTGATCATCTACGACGAGGTGCATCTGCTGCCGGCGCCGGTGTTCCGGATGACCGCCGATCTGCAGTCACGTCGGCGGTTGGGTTTGACCGCCACGCTGATTCGCGAAGACGGCCGCGAGGGCGACGTGTTCTCCTTGATCGGTCCGAAACGCTATGACGCGCCGTGGAAGGACATCGAGGCGCAAGGCTGGATCGCGCCGGCCGAATGCGTCGAGGTCCGGGTCACGCTGACCGACAGCGAACGGATGATGTACGCCACCGCCGAAGCCGACGAACGCTACCGAGTGTGCTCGACGGCCCATTCGAAAATCGCGGTGGTCAAGTCGCTCCTGAGCCGGCACCCCGACGAGCAGACGCTGGTGATCGGCGCCTACCTCGACCAGCTCGAGGAACTCGGCACGGTGCTGGACGCCCCGGTGATCCAGGGGTCGACCAAAACCGCCGAACGCGAGGCACTGTTCGACGCCTTCCGCCGGGGTGAGGTGACCACACTGGTGGTGTCCAAGGTGGCCAACTTCTCCATCGATCTACCGGAAGCCGCTGTGGCGGTGCAGGTTTCGGGAACGTTCGGGTCACGACAGGAGGAAGCGCAGCGGCTGGGACGGTTGCTGCGGCCAAAGGCCGACGGCGGCGGCGCGATTTTCTACTCAGTGGTGGCCCGCGACAGCCAGGACGCCGAGTACGCCGCACACCGGCAGCGATTTCTGGCCGAGCAGGGCTACGGCTACGTCATCCGCGACGCCGACGACCTACTGGGCCCGGCGATTTAGAGCGAAACGATGGTCGCCGAGGCGGTGCCGGGCGCGCCGTACACCTGCGCCAGGCCGACGCGCGGGTTGCCGGGCACCTGACGTTCGCCCGCCTCGCCCCGCAGCTGACACACCAATTCGTGTACCTGCCGAAGTCCCGACGCGCCGATCGGCTCGCCGTTGGCGATCAGACCGCCATCGGTGTTAATCGGAAGCGAGCCGTGGATTTCGGTGGCGCCGTCGGCCACCAACTTCTCCTGCTCGCCATCGGCGCAAAGGCCCGTCTCGGCCATGTGGATGACCTCGGCGCCGGCGTCGGTGTCCTGCAGCTGGGCGAGGTCAATGTCCTCCGGCCCGATGCCTGCGGCTTCGTAGGCAGCGTTGGCCGCGTATACCGTCGGTGAGACGTCCTCATCCAACGGAGCAAACGTGGCGTGCACTTCGTAGGCGCCGTACCGGCGGGTACGAATCTCACTGGCGCGCAGATACACCGGCTTGTCGGTGTACTTGTGCGCGATGTCGCTGCGGCACATGACGACCGCAGCGGCACCCTCGTCGGGCGCGCAGAACATGTACTGCGTGAGCGGGTAGTTGAGCACGGGCGAGTTGAGGATCTGATCCTCAGGAATGGCTTTGCGGCGGAATGCCTTCGGGTTCAGCGCACCGTTCCGGAAATTCTTTGCGGCGACCTTGGCCAGCGTGGCTTGGGAGATGTTGTGGTCATGGATGTACTTATTGGCCTTCATTCCGAAGAACTTCGTGGTGACGAACTGCCCGTTCTGCGCATACCACTGCGGGAGCGCCAGCTTGGCGGGGTCGTCGGTGAACGCGCCGCGCGGATGCTTGTCCAAGCCGATGGCGATGCCGACGTCGTATTTGCCCAACCGGATGGTGTCGGCGGTCTGCTGAATGGCGCTGGCCGCGGTGGCACACGCGTTGAACACGTTGGTGAACGTGATGCCGGTCAATCCAACCAGGCGCGTCACCGCGTCTGGGTTGGACACCTCGTGGCTGCCGCCGAAGCCGAACTGGATGTCCTTCCATTCCAGGCCGGCGTCCGTCAGCGCGGATTGAATCGCCTCGGCACCCATCTGCATTGCGGTCTTGTCGAACCTGCCGAACGGATGCAGGCCCACGCCGATGATGGCCACATCATTAGTCATCTCACAGTCCTTCCCCGACCGGCTGGAACGCGAAGGTCATGACTTCCGCGCCGTCGGCGTCGGTGGTCAACGGCACCATGGTGAGCTCGACCTCCTGGCCGAACTGCAGCTTGGTCGGATCGTTCTGCGTCAGCCGGCCCTCGACTCGGATGACATCTCCGAGTTGGACCAACCCCACACCGAACGGCACGAAATCATCCCCGGTCGGGCCGGCATAGGGGGGACCGGGAGGGAAACCTTGGGTGGTCCACGACACGAGTGTTCCGCGGCGCGGCAACAGCAGCTCGGTCATGTTCGCGCCGCTGCATCGCGGGCACCGCTGCTGCACAGGAAACGTGGTGGCGTCACAATCACCGCAGCGGCTACCGATCAGCTGCGGGTTGTCATCCGGCCAGGTCGAGATGTCGGGCGCCAGCGCCTTCTGCATCGAGCGATCCTCCGTAGTTCCCCAGGACAATGCTGTTGCTCAACCGACGGTACAACAACATTCGTCGTAAGCGGGAATGGCATTCTCGTAGACCGGCGGCTCCGCTAACTCAATTCGGGGATCACCTCCCGCTCGAACAGCTCGATGGCCGAGCGATCATAGGCCGCCTCTGGGAAGTAGCAGATCGCGTATTCGCAGCCAAGCTCGCGGATCTTGCCCAACCGGTCCACCACCTGCTCAGGCGTGCCCGTCGCCGACTCCGGGCCGGTGGTCTCGGCGATCATCGCATCCGCTACCGCCTCGGGTATACAGCCGACCAGTCGGTCGCGTATCCGCTGCAGGCGGTCTTTGACGTCAGCCTCCGAAGTGCCGAGCACCGCATTGACGTTGGTGGAACGCACAATGGCGTCGAAGTCGGTGCCCACCTCACGACAATGCTGCGCGAGCACATCGCACTTCCGGGCGAACACTTCCGACTCGGGGGCGAAGTTGGTGTACTGTGCGTATTTCGCCGCGATCCGCAGCGTCACCTTCTCCCCACCGCCGGCGATCCACAGCGGAATGCCGCTGCGCTGCAACGGCTTCGGCGCCACAATCGCGCCGTCGACCTGGTAATGCTCACCGCTGAAGCTGACTTTGCCGTTGCGCCAGGCGTCCCGCATGATCTGCACGCCCTCATCCAGGCGCCCGAGCCGCACTCGCGCAGCGGGAAAGCCGTAACCGTAAGCGCGCCACTCGTGTTCGTACCAGCCGCCGCCGATACCCATCTGGATGCGGCCCCCGGAGATGACGTCGGCAGTAGCTGCCACCTTGGCCAGGTAGACCGGATTGCGGTAACTCATCGCCGTGCACATCTGGCCGAGCTTGATCCGCGAGGTGCTCGCCGCGTAGGCCGACATCAGCGACCACGCTTCGTGGGTGGCTTCACCGGTCGGCATCGGCACGGTATGGAAGTGGTCGTAGACCCACAACGAGTCCCAGGCGCTGTCGTCGGCGTAGGCGGCCAGGTCGCGCATCACCGACCATTGTCTCTCCGTGTCAATGCCGACCAGATCGAGCCGCCAGCCCTGCGGAATGAACAGTCCAAAGCGCATAGCTTGGGACTCTAAGCCGCTCCGCAACCCTGTGTCATCGACCCAGCGCGGCGAGCGCACCCGACACCGACGCGGCGCGCAGCTCGTCGACGGGCATGTCGGGGAACTGAAGACAGCAATCCTGCAGACCACCGAACGCGATCACCGCTCGCGTGGCCTGGGCCAGAGTGGGCTGCGGGCCGAACACCAGCTTGCTGAACCGGTCGCGCCATGCCAGGACGGTGTCGATGAGGCCAAGATCGATCAGCATGGTCAATTCGGCCAGCACCAACATGAGGTCCCGGCGGTGCCGGTAGAGGAAATCGAAATACCCCTCCAACAACTCCCGGGCATCGCTGACGCCACTACTTTCCCGGTCGGCGATGAAGCTGTCGCCTTCCTCGATCAACGGCACCAAGATGCTGCGCACCAGGTCTTGTCGTGAGGAGAAGTGGTAGTACAACGCGGGTTTGGTGATACCCAGCTCGTCGGCAATGTCCTGCATGCTGGTGCGCTGCACGCCCTGCTGAAGAAACAGGTCTCGAGCGACCTCTTGGATTCGCTGTCTGGTGTCTGACCTGGGCCTACTCATCCCCCGAGCTTATCTGACTTACCGATAAGTAAGCGCAATGCTAGACTTACCGATCGTTAAGTAAGCAGGTGGTGCGCGATGCGAATCCTCATTTCTGGCGCCAGCATCTCTGGCCCGGTGCTGGCGTACTGGCTCACCCGGTACGGTTTCGATGCCACTGTCGTCGAGCGCGCGCCCACCTTGCGGAAGACCGGGGGCCACGCCGTCGACTTGTTTCGGCCATCCATGGAGATTTCGGCGAAGATGGGCGTCTTGCCGCGCATTGAGGCGCTTGCCACCGGGACCAATAGCGCGAGGATTTATCGGGAGGGCACGCAGCGGCCGGTCCGCGTCGATATCACCAAGGCCGTCAGCGCCGTGTCCGACCGGCACGTGGAAATCATGCGCGACGATCTCAGCGAGGCTTACTACGATGCCGGCCGCGACCACGTCGAGTATGTATTCGGCGACTCGATCACGGCCATCTCCCCCGACGGCGAGGTGACATTCGAGCGAGCAGCACCACGCAGGTTTGACCTCGTCGTCGGCGCCGATGGGCTGCACTCCAACGTTCGACGCCTGGTTTTTGGTGAGGATGCCGGGCGTACCCAGTTCCTCGGTGGATACCTGGCGGTGGTATCGGTGCCGAAAAAGCTTGCGCACGAAGGCGAGACGACCAGTCACATTGGCGCAGGCCGCCTCGCGGCGATCTACACCGCACAGCCCCTGGACGACGCGCGTGCGGTGTTCATGTTCCGCACCGAAAAGGAACTCGAGTATCACTACCGAGATGCCTTGCGGCAGCGGGAATTGCTGCGTGCGGCGTTCACCGGGATGCATCCGCAGGTGGACGGCTGGCTTGGCGAGCTCAACCGCACCCCTGCGTTCTACTTCGATTCGATCACCCAGTTGCAACTGGACACCTGGTCGCGCGGGCGGGTCACGCTGGTCGGTGACGCCGGGTACTGCCCGGGGCCCGCGGTAGGCGGCAGCACTAGCCTGTCGGTGCTCGGCGCCTACGTCTTAGCCGGCGAGCTAGCGCAGGCGGGCGGCGATCACGAACGCGCTTTCGCGAGCTATGCGAGCGAGATGGGTGAGCCGGTGCGTCGCAGCCGCGCGCTTGCGCGCGGAGTCGCCAAGAGCCTTATTCCGCGCTCCAGAGCCGGAGTATGGGCTCTGACCCGCGGCATTCAGCTGGTCTCGGTGCTGCCCGCCGGACTCACCAAGGCAGTCGCGAAGCTCAACGCCAAGGGTGTGCGGCTGTATGACTCGATGCAGTTCAAGGAGTACACGACACCAGTGGTCGGCGAGCACTAGCGTGCCGTGACGGCCTGTCGACAGGTGAGCGCCAAAAGTTGCTAAGCAGCCGTCAATCAATACCGTGAAATCATGGCTTCCAGACACACCTTGTTTCGGGTCTTCTACGCTCTCGGGTTTACTCCGTGGGACGGTCATCCGCTCTCGACGACACTGCGCGAACTCGTCGAGGGAGCCGACGCGCTACCACCCGGGGCAGCCCTTGATGTCGGATGTGGCACCGGCGACGCGTCGATCTATCTCGCTCGACATGGATGGCAAGTCACAGGAGTTGACTTCACTCCTAAGGCGCTCGATAAGGCCCGCAGCAAAGCTCGCACTGCCGACGCGACGGTCAACTTTCTCCATGCTGACGTCACGCATTTGCGTCAGGCCG
>JAFAQO010000390.1 GCA_019246375.1 Mycobacterium sp.
TCCTGCGAGGTGGTCATCAGCGAGATCATGTCTGCCTTGAACGCCTCGACGTCGAGCTTGGCGAACTCCTCGGCGTAGTTGAAATCATCGCCCAGCGGATTCGCCAGCGGATTATGCGGCTGCAGCGTCGTCGGGTCGACCTGATCGGGCCACCAGTCCCGGATGGTCAGGGGACCACGCGCCTTCGGTTTGGGCGAGGGGATAGCCGGGTTTTCGCTCTCGCTGGTGCTGGCCGTCTTGCTGTCTTCGTGGGGCGGTCGGCTTTGGGATATATCGGATGACACTGCATTTCCTTCCGGTGTTGGTAAATCAGCCGTAATCACGGCTGTGATCAAGAATCTGGAGGTGAGCAGTCAGGGCACAGCCCCCAGTAGATGACTTCCGCCTCGTCTAGAACGAAGCCATCCAAAACGTCGTTGTCGTCCGACGGGGTCAGGCATGGCGCCTCACCCACCGCACAATCGATGTCGGCAATGACCCCGCAAGACCGGCATACGAGGTGGTGGTGATTGTCGCCGACCCGGGACTCGTAGCGGGCGACTAAGCCCAAGGGCTGGATCCGTCGAACCAGACCCACCGCGGTCAGCACATTGAGCACGTCGTACACGGCCTGGCGGGAGACGTCGGGGAGGCCGGTCCGCACCGCCGAGAAAATCGTGTCGGTGTCGGCATGCGGATGCGCGTGTACAGCCTCTAGCACGGCGACTCTGGGCCGGGTCACTCGCAGATCGGCCATCCGCAGCTGTTCCGCACAGTCCGCCGTTGAAGGCACCGTTTTAATATGGCCCGCTTATCTGGAATCAGTCAAGACTTTATCCAAGCAGCCCGCATAAATAATCGGCGAGCGCCCCGGCGCGTCACCCTGCCAGCAAGGGCAGAAACCGAATGAGGGCCACCGGGCCACTCCTGTTTAACGCTGCGGCCGAACTACCTGGTGCTGACGGGCCCATTCCCGCTCTCCTTGGCGCACCCGTCGGCGTCGCATTTCGAACCAGGCTAAGCCAGCGCCGGCGGCAAGCAGTGTCACGAGGATCGCAGCGACCCCGACGCCGACGTGGCCCAGAGCGAAACCAGCCAGACAAAACACGAATGCCACGACGCCTACTACGACCAAGACGAGTCCGGGGATCCTGGCGGTGTCTTTCATCGATTCGCCTGCGTGCGGACGTGTGGTCCGGTGGTGGTCAACCGGATCGCGGGAGGTGTCTCCCATACGTTTCCCCTCTGGTTGTCGCTGGCGTACAGAAAGACGTCTCGTACCACCCTAACAATGATGAGGGCGATCCTTCAATTTGTGAAGTATTTCGCCTCGGCCTCAACACGATCTTCGAACGGGGTACCGACTCGCGCGCCGACCCTTTTGCGATGCGTCATCATGATCAGCCGCGGGTACCCAGCGCTGGATGGCACTGCCTCGTCGAACGAAAGGATTATTTGATGACCGCGACACGCGAGATAGCGGCGCCGCGCCGGCGGGTCTGGGATGTGCTGGCCGACGGGTGGACCTATTCGCAATGGGTCGTCGGCAACAGTCGAATACGCGCGGTCGATGAGGAATGGCCGGCGCCCGGCTCCACCATCCATCACACAATCGGTGTCTGGCCCCTAGCCATCAATGACGAGACCGTAGCGGAAAGCTGCACGCCGCTCGAAGAACTCGTGTTGCTGGCTAAGCTGACGCCGTTCACAGCGGCTCGCATCACGCTGCAGCTGGCCGACATCTCGGACGGCTGCCGGGTGGAGATGCGTGAGGTGCCCGCCAGGTGGCCGCTGACTTTGATTCCCGAGCGCGCGGCACTGCTGGCAGTGTGGCCGCGCAACAGAGAATGCCTATCGCGGCTGGCGTCGCTTGTTGAGCACCGCAATCCCGAGCAGGTCCGTCAGCAGAAAATTCCGCCGGCCAACGCGCATACTTAACTCCCACAGGACAGGATCGATGCGTTCAGGTCCGACTTGAGAAGGCAAAGGTGAACGCTGAGTACCTACAGCTGAGTCGTTGGCGATTTCGGGGGATTGCGTGAGCGGTGACGAAGCGCGAAGCCGTTCGGTGGACGTGCAGACGGCACCTGTGCTGTTGTACGACGGTGTCTGCGGCTTCTGCAATCGAGGAGTCCAGACCATCCTTCGCTACGATCGTCAAGGCACACTGCGGTTTGCGGCACTCGACAGCGACTTCGCCCGCGCGATTGTGCAACGGCATCCGGACCTGGAAAACGTCGACTCGGTGGTGTTCGTCGACGATCCGAGCCAGTCGACAGAACGTGTCGCTGTCCGGTCAGGAGCGGTACTTCGCGTGGCGCAATACCTTGGCGGGCCGTGGAAGCTATTCATGGGTGCGCGGATCGTTCCAGGGCCGCTGCTCGACTGGCTCTACGACCGCTTCGCCGATATCCGCTACCGGGTTTTCGGGAATTACCACGCTTGTCCAGTGCCGGCCCCGGAGGTGCGGGCCCGTTTTCTGGACTGATTGAAGTCGACTAGATCCTGCTCGCGACGAAGTCGGCCGCCTGGTCGGCCATGCCTGCCTGGATGTACGCATTAGCAAGATGCTGCGGCCAATTGTTTTGCCAGGTGTTGGGGTCGGCCGGGTTGCAGACGGGATCGGCGCCATGGCACA
>JAFAQO010000584.1 GCA_019246375.1 Mycobacterium sp.
GGCGTTCGTCGAGATCGGCGCGGTTCGGCAGGATGAACGGGATGCGGGCATCGCGGATCCGGCGTTTGGCGCGCACCAAACGCTGCGCCATCGTCGCGGGGGGCACCGCGAACGCCGTCGCGATGGCCGCGGCATCTACGCCGAGCACCGTCTGCAGCATCAGAGGTGTACGGCAGTTGGCGGCGATCGCCGGGTGCGCGCAGACCAGCATCAGCTCCAGGCGGCGATCGGGAATGGCGTCGACATCCAATCCGGCTGTGCCAGAGGTTATCTCCGGCAATGCATCGGTCATCCGGTAGGCGTGCGATTTCCAGTGGTCGCGCAAGCGGTTGCGGGCCACGGTGAGCACCCATGCTTCCGGGTTGGCGGGTAACCCCTGGGCCGGCCATCTGGTCAGGGCCCGTTCCAGCGCGTCGGCGATGGCGTCCTCGGCCGCGGGAATGTCGCCGCTGGGCGCGGCCAGCACCGCCAGCAGCCGACCGTAGGAGTTGCGGACCAGCTCGGCCACCCGGGCCTGCGCCTCACTCAGGGCTGTACCACCCTTTGCCGCTGGCATAGGTCACTGCCACCGGGCGGATTTCGATCGATCCCCATGCGGCAGCCGGGCAGCGCTGCGCCCAGGACAAGGCGGCATCCAGGTCGGGAACGTCGATGACGAACACCCCGCCGAGGCGTTCTTTGGTGTCGGCGAACGGGCCGTCCTGGATCCTGGGGGTGCCGTCGCGCGCGGTGAATGTGGTTGAGGCTACGGCGGATTGCAGCACGTGGGTGCCGATCAGCACGCCGGCCGCGTCGAGGTCGTCGGCGTACTTGGCGAACGCGGCCCGCGCCGGAGCCATATCCTCCTCGGTCAGGCCGATCTCGCCGCCGTCTTGATAGTGCATGAGCAGGCAGTACTGCATGATGGTGTCCTTTCGGCTCGATGATGTCACCCCAATGACGATTCAGCGGCGGTCAAATCGACACGGGAGTGACAACTCATGCCGCGAACATCCGAAGATCGATCATGCCTCGGCCCGCTGGCTGCGTCGAGGAAGAAGCGGTGTCGCATGGGATCTTTGATTGCGGCGTTTCTCGGTTTTCGCGCGGGCCCGATGGAACGATCAGCAGCATGAACATGGCGATGATGGGCCTCGTGGGTGCGGTAGCGGGCGCGTCGACCGCGGGCATCGTGGACATTGCGAGATCGATGGCAGAGACGTGGTTGCCGCAGATCGCCGCAAACTCTCAGCACAAACACCAGATGATCGCCAACCTGCAATCACAGCACGACGAAGCGGTTAAACGGTGGCGGGCCGGCTTGGCAGGTGCACGGGACACGTACCGCCAGTGGGCTGCCGGACCTCGCGATAATGATGCGCCTAACGTAGTCGGCGACGAGTGGTTTGAGGGCTTGCGGCCGCACTTGCCCACCACGGGCGAAGCAGCAACGTACCGTACTGCTCACGAAGTCAACTGCGATAACCCAACTGTCGCGCTGTTGTCGCTTGAGATCGGCCGGATCGAAAAGGAGTGGATGGACGAGACCAGGCACTACCCTCGCCGAGCGCGAAACTAGCATGAAACTTGGTCAAGCTCATAAACCCTCGGCCCGCAACACGTCTAACGCGTGTTGCAGGTCCGCCGGATACGGGCTGACGATTTCCATCCACCGGCCGTCGCCGGGATGGGTGAATGCCAATGAGCGGGCATGCAGCCATTGGCGTTCCAGCCCAAGCCTTTTGGCAAGCTTCGGGTTAGCGCCATAGGTCAGGTCACCGCAGCAGGGGTGGTGCAGGGCGGCGAAGTGCACCCGTATCTGGTGAGTGCGGCCGGTTTCCAGATGCACGTCGAGCAAAGTCGCGGCGACGAACGCCTCCAAGGTGTCGTAATGGGTTAGGCTGTGGCGTCCCCCGGCGGTGACGGCGAACTTCCAGTCGTGGCCGTGGTGGCGGCCGATCGGCGCGTCGATGGTGCCGCTGGACGGGTCGGGATGGCCTTGCACCAGTGCGTGGTAGCGCTTGTCGACCGCGCGTTGTTTGAACGCCCGCTTCAGCACGGTGTAGGCCCGCTCGGATATCGCCACCACCATCACCCCGGAGGTGCCGACGTCGAGGCGATGCACAATGCCCTGCCGCTCGTGCACACCGGAGGTAGTGATCCGGTAGCCGGCGGCGGCCAGCCCGCCCAGCACCGTCGGGCCGGTCCAGCCCACTGACGCGTGCGCTGCCACTCCCGCGGGCTTGTCGACCGCGACGATGTCGTCGTCGGAATACAGGATCGTCATGCCCTCCACGTCGACAGGGGTGTTCTCCAGCGGCGCAGGCGGTTCCGGCAGCCGCACCTGCAACCAGGCTCCCGGTGTCAGGCGGTCGGATTTTCCGGCCTGCACACCGTCGAGTTCGACGCCGCCGTCTTCAGCCAGCGCCGCGGCAGCCGTGCGGGACAGCCCGAGCAGCCGGGCCACCCCGGCATCCACGCGCATCCCGGCCAGTCCCTCCGGAACGGGCATTGAACGGTCTGTCACAAACGCCGGCTCCTCCTCATCGCTTCGCTTAAGCATCGTCGCCGGCGGTCATATGCGCCGCTCCTCATCGCGACGCTCTGCACCGTCGCCGGCGGTATCAGCGTTGGTCGGGTCTGCGCCGGCCAACGCTGTCGAAGTCAAAGCCGAAAACCGACAGGGCGACCAGCAGGATGGCCCCGCCCACCACCGACGGATCGGCGACGTTGAATACCGGCCACCAACCGACCGACAGGAAATCCACCACGTGGCCTCGTAGCGGCCCCGGTGATCGGAAGAACCGGTCCACCAGGTTGCCCGTGGCACCACCGAGGATCATGCCCAAGCCGATGGCCCACCACGGCGACACCAGCCGTCGTCCCATCCAGCAAATGCCGACCACGACACCGGTCGCGATCACGGTCAGCAGCCAGGTGTATCCGGTCGCCATCGAAAACGCGGCACCGGAATTGCGCACCAGATTCCAGGTGACAGTGTCGCCGATGATCGGCACCGGCTTGCCAGGCGTCAGTAATTTGACGGCGAGCACCTTGGTGACGATGTCGAGGGCCAGCACGACCGCCGCGACCGAGAGCAGCAGGCGCAGCTGTCGCGGCGGCGCCGGAGCTTCGGCGTCGCCCGCCATGTTCACCGGCTCGGCCGATCGTGTTGGTTCGTCAGTCACGTCCCCATCATCCCCTAGCATCCCCACCATGAGCCGCCTGACCGTCATCACCACCGGCGGGACGATTGCCACCAGCACCGATACCGACGGGGTGCGGCGGCCGACCCGCCGCGGCGCTGAGCTGACGGCCGGCCTGGACGTCGATGTCGTGGACCTGATGTCGGTGGACAGCTCCGAGCTGATACCGGCCGACTGGGATCGGATCCACGCCGCGGTGCGAACTGCCGCACATGACGGCGCTGCCGGCGTGGTCATCACCCACGGCACCGACACCCTCGAGGAGACGGCGCTGTGGTTGGAGCTCGCGTACACCGGCGCAGTCCCCGTCGTGGTGACCGGCGCCATGCGCAGCGCCGATGCCCCGGACGCCGACGGCCCGGCCAACCTGCGTGACTCGCTGGCAGTGGCCGCAAGCCCCGCCGCCCGCGACCTCGGTGTGCTGGTGTGCCTGGGAGGCCAGGTGTGGCAGCCATTGGGCCTGAACAAGGTGGCAGGCGGCTTCGCCGGCGAACTGGTCGGCACGGCCAACGGCAAAGTATCCCGATCGAAATCCCGGCCTCAACTCGGCGAGCTGTGCG
>JAFAQO010000665.1 GCA_019246375.1 Mycobacterium sp.
GCCTCGAGAACCGGGACGTTTCTTCGACACCGGCGCACCGGCGCTGGGCTGGGCGCTCGGCGGGGCGCTCGGAATGAAACTCGCCCAGCCCAAGGCCCCCGTAGTCGCGGTCTGCGGCGACGGCTCGTTCAACTTCGGTGTGCCGACCGCCGCATTGTGGTCCGCTCACCGCTACGGCGCACCGTTCGTCACAGTCGTTCTCAACAATCACTCGTACTGGGCCTCCAAGCTGCCGGTGATCGAGTTGTACCCACACGGGGCTTCCGTGCGGGCGAACGACTTTCCAGAGACGCAGCTCACCCCCGACACGGATTACGCCGCGCTGGCCAAGGCCTGCGGAGGCACCGGTCAAACGGTGCACACGCCACAAGACATGGGCGACGCCGTCCGATGGGCTCTGTCACAAGCCGACCAAGGCCGCTGCGCGGTATTGGACGTGCGTCTACCGCAACCTTGATCGGCGCGACCATGCTGAAAAGTGGCGTGACCCAGAGCCATGGAAACCTAGCTCTTCGGGTTGTCGGTGCCTAGGCTCGGTGAAAGGCCAAGAAGTGTGCTAGCGACGTAGTCGACGGGCGGGGTAATGAAGCGACTGAGCGGACTTGACGCGTTTTTCCTCTACCTGGAGACCCCAACGCAGCCGCTGAACGTCTGCTGCGTCTTGGAATTGGACACCAAGACGATGCCCGGCGGCTATACGTACGCCCGCTTTCGCGCCGCGCTGGCGAAGCACGTGAATGCGGTGCCCGAATTTCGGATGAAACTCGCGAACAGCCAACTGAACCTCGACCACCCGGTGTGGGTGGACGATGAGAATTTCCAGCTGCGGCGTCACCTGCACCGTGCCGGTGTGCCGCCGCCCGGAGGACGCCGCGAGCTGGCCGAGATTTGCGGGCATATCGCCGGGCTGCCGCTGGACCGCGACCACCCGCTGTGGGAAATGTGGGTCATTGAGGGTGGTGCCGTCCCAGACGCGGTGGCGGTGATGATCAAGGCCCACCACGCCGTGGTCGACGGGGTCGCCGGGGCAAACCTGATGGAAAAGCTGTGCAGCACGCAGCCCGATGCGCCACCGCCAGAGCCCGTCGACGGTGCGGGAGGCGCTTATCCGCTGCAGATCGCCATGAGCGGGCTGGTGGGGTTCGCGAAGCGGCCGTGGCGGCTGGCGACCGTGCTGCCGACGACGGCCCTGACATTGGCAAAAACGCTGTTTCGCGCTCGCGACGGGCGCACTATGGCCGCACCGTTCGCGTCGCCGCCGACCCCGTTCAACGGGGCCTTAAGCCGGCAGCGCAACATCGCCTACACCCAGCTCGATTTGCGCGACATCAAGGCGGTCAAGAACCGGCTCGGCGTGACGGTCAACGACGTGGTGGTGGGGTTGTGTGCCGGGGTACTGCGGCGGTTTCTGCTCGATCGGGGCGAGCTGCCCGACATCCCGCTGATCGCCAGCGTGCCGGTATCAGTGCGCGACCGATCCGATCGACCCGGGCACAACCAGATGACATGGATGTTCTGCCGGTTGGAAACCCACATCGCCGACCCCGCCGAGCGGCTGCGCACCATCGCCGAGGGCAACACCGCCGCAAAAGACCACATCGCAGTGATGGGACCCACTCTGCTGCATGACTGGACGCAGTTCGGCGGACAGAACATGTTCGGCGCGGCCATGCGAATTTTGCCGCGCATTCCGCACAGCCCTATCTATAACCTGATCCTGTCGAATGTGCCCGGCCCGCAGGCCCAGCTGTACTTCCTGGGTTGCGAAGTCGAAACTATGTACCCGCTCGGCCCGCTCCTGGGCAGCGCCGGACTCAACATCACCGTCATGTCGTTCAACGGAGGACTGGGTGTCGGCATCATCTCCTGCCCCGACCTGATGCCGGACTTGTGGGAGCTTGCCGACGCCTTCCCGGAAGCCCTGAAAGAGCTGCTGGAATGCACGGCTCGGCCTGCGGCAGACGACTGAACCTCGCGTTTCACGACAAACCTGCGACGGCGCACCGCGCGAAGATGGCAGGCTGAGGGTATGTCAAAGCCGATATTCGAACCCGTCGAGCGGCCACGGCGGTCCAGCGCCCCGCCATGGTCCCTGTCCCTTACCGATCCCGGCCGCGCGGCGGTCGAGTTCGGGCTGCTGGTTGGCGCGCGGCCGCTGCAGCGGATACTGCCGGTCGGCGACGGGCATCCGGTACTGGTGCTGCCCGGTTTGCTGGCCGGTGACGGCTCCACCTGGGCGCTGCGACGCACTCTGCGTCGTCTGGGGTATCGGGTCCATGGCTGGCGCCTTGGCCGCAACATCGGGCCGACAGCTCAGGCGGTCGCCGGGATGGGTGAGCGGCTCAATGACCTGTACACCAGATACGGCACCCCGGTCAGTGTGATCGGCTGGAGCCTGGGCGGCATCTACGCGCGAGGAATGGCCCGCCGCGGCGCGCCGGCGGTACGGCAGGTGATCACGCTTGGCACCCCATTTCGCCTCACCGACCACAATCAGACCCGCGCCGGTGCGGCCTTCAAGCGGTTCTCGCACCTGCATGTGGAGCGGGCCGCCGTGCCGGTCGACCTCGAAACCGAACCTCTGCCGGTGCCCGCGACGTCGATCTACTCCAGATACGACGGGGTCGTGGCGTGGCAGGCGTGCCTCGATCTCCGCTCACCACGTGCCGAAAACATCTCGGTGATCGGCAGCCACTTCGGCTACGGTCACAACCCGGCGGTGATTTGGGCCATCGCGGACCGGCTGGCGCAGCCGAGCGGCGAATGGGCGCCGTTTCGGCCGCCCGCAGTCTTGCGGCCGCTGTTCCCGCGACCGGACACCGCGCCCGAGCAGTCGGCGCCGAGGGGTGCGCAAATCCGCCCTGCGTAGCACGTAGTAAGGATTGAGCGATGACTTTCAACCTCGCCGTCATGCTTGCCGAATCCCGCGCCGCGCATCCGGACAAGCCGCTGTGCCACATCGGCGACCGGACGTTCAGCTACGCGCAAGTCGATGAGATCTCCGGCCGGATCGCCACCAGCCTGCGCAGCCTCGGGGTGGGCCGCGGGGACAAGGTCGCGGTTCAGTTGCCCAACCTTCCGCAGTTCCTATTCGCCTACTTCGGCATCCTCAAGGCCGGTGCGGTGATGGTGCCGCTGAACCCGCTGCTGCGCGCCCCGGAAGTCCGCTACCACCTGCAAGATTCCGAGTCGCGACTGCTGATCACCTTCGAGACGTTCGCCGACGAGGCGGTTCAGGGCGCCCGCGACATCGAGGGGCTGCAAACCTACGTGGTGAACCTGCCCGGCAACGATCAGCGCCCCGGGGGCACAAAGCATTTCGACGAGTTGTACTTCGCCGACGACACTGGTGAGTTGGAACCGACGAACGCGGACGACACGGCGGTGATCATCTACACGTCCGGCACCACCGGCAAACCCAAGGGCGCTGAACTGACGCACTTTCAGCTGTTCATGAACTGCACGTTCGCGGGAGAGCTGTTCGAATTCCGAGACGACGACGTCGGTATGGCAGTGCTGCCGATGTTTCATGTGTTCGGTCTATCCAGCGTGCTCAACGTCACCGTGCGGTTCGGCGGCACCATGGTTCTGGTGCCGCGTTTTGACCCCAAGACGGTGATCGAGGAACTTGCGCTGCACCGCTGCACGATCTTCTCCGGTGTTCCGACAATGTATTTCGCGCTGTTACAGGCTGACACCGAAGGCCATGACCTGTCGGCTTTGCGGGTCGGGGTATCCGGCGGCGCCGCGATCCCGGGCGAAGTGATCCGGGCCTTCGAAAAGAAATTCCCCGGCGTGGTGGTCCTCGAGGGTTATGGCTTGTCCGAAACCGCCTCCGCCACAACGTTCAACATCAATGCCGAACAGCGCAAAGTGCTTTCGATCGGTAAGCCGATGTGGGGTGTGGCCGTACGTGTCGTCGACGAGAACGACACCGAATTGCCGCCCGGTGAGCACAATGTCGGCGAGATCGTCATCCGTGGACACAACGTAATGAAGGGCTATTACAACAAGCCCGAAGCGACCGCCGAAGCGTTCCGCAACGGGTGGTTCCACACCGGCGATCTCGCCTATCGCGACGAGGACGGGTACTTCTTCATCGTCGACCGCAAAAAGGATCTCGTCATCCGCGGCGGCTACAACGTCTACCCACGCGAGATCGAAGAAGTCCTGTTCGATCACCCCGAAGTCGCCGCAGCCGCAGTGATCGGGAAGCCGCACGACAAGCTCGGCCAAGAAGTACTGGCGTTTGTCGTGGCCAAAGAAGGCGCCAGCCTTGATCCCGACGACGTCATCGCCCACTGCAAACAGCGCCTGGCCGCCTACAAGTACCCGCGTGAGGTCAGGATCATCGACGAATTGCCAATGGGCCCCACCGGAAAGGTGCTCAAGAAAGAGCTGCGGCCGTAACGGCTGGTTATCAGCTGAACGGCCTGCCGCACGCAGAGGCCAATGGCGCCAGCGTTGGGACCAACGACTCTAGGGAGCGCGCGTAGTCATTCCTAGGGTTGGTCACAGACCCGAAACGGAGGGAGTGACATGCCTGCAACGCTGGTAGACACCGGGCTCGTGAAAGAAGCGGTGCTGCTCGCGTGCCGCGCCCCCTCGGTGCACAACAGCCAACCGTGGCGGTGGCGCTGGCTGTCTGACCGAGGGGTGTTGCGGCTATTCCTGGATCGACGCCGACGGGTAATCACCGCCGACCGATCCGGTCGAGAAGCCATGATCAGTTGCGGTGCTGTCCTCGATCATCTTCGCGTCGCCATGATTGCGGTCGGTTGGCAGTCGAGCATCGATCGGCTCCCGCATGCTGCCAATCCAGAACATCTGGCGTCGGTCGAATTCAGCCCTGTCGAGTACGTGACCGCTACTCAAGACGAGCGGGCGGAGGCGATTTTGCAACGCCGAACCGACCGGCTTCCGCTGGGCTACCCGACGTACTGGCCCTCGTTTGAGCCCGTGCTGCGCAGCAGCGTCGATGACAGCGCCGCAATGCTCGATGTGCTTTCTGAAGACGTACGACCACAACTGGCCGAGGCCTCGATGCTTACTGAGGTACTCCGCCGCGACGACCCGTCGTATCAGTTGGAACTTCAATGGTGGACTTCGCCATTCGGGCTCTACGAGGGTGTGCCGTCAGACGCGCTGGCATCCGCATCCGAACGGCAGCGAGTCGATGTAGCGCGGGACTTTCCCGCGCGCAATCATGCCAACCGCCGCGCCGACGTTGCGGTGGATTGGTCGAGAATACTTGTGTTGTCGACGGCCGGGGACAGCCGAGCGGATGTACTCCGTTGCGGCGAAGCCTTATCCACCGTGTTATTGGAGTGCACCATGGCCGGCCTGGCGACCTGCACACTGACTCATCTGATCGAGTTGGAGGACAGCCGAGATATCGTGCGTAAGCTCATCGGCGATCGCGGTGAGCCACAGGTGCTGATCCGTGTTGGCATAGCACCACCTATGGAAGAACTGCCGGCGTCCACACCACGACGGCCGCTCGAGGATGTGTTGGAAATCCGCTGACTGCGCCGCTACACCCGGTGACCGTTGGCTTGACAGCAATAGCGGTGCACGCTTTGAGGTCTGCAAAGGGACCTAATCGGCCAGCGCCTCGGATCGACCTTCGGCGGTCGTTTGCCATCTGTCCCTTCGGTGGCCCGCCGTGACGCAGCCACGCCAGCTGCCGGCGGTAGCTGCGTTCTCGGACGCCGGCCAGAACGCAGAAGCTCTAAACCGGCAGCGCCGCTGCCTCTCTTAGGGCTGTCAGCCTGTTGCCTCACGTCAAGATGCGCGCGAAGGGGGATTCGTTGCCTCACGTAAACGTGCGCGCTTATTAATTGGAGATTGGGCGCCGGGTGCAGCTTTGCTGGTG
>JAFAQO010000690.1 GCA_019246375.1 Mycobacterium sp.
GTCGAGTTCAGCGCCTCTCGCCGCTCGGGTGTGATCAGCTTGGCGAAGTACGATCGCAGCTCGCGACGCAGCTCCTCCTGCTCAGGGGTGTAACTGATACGCATTCCAGCCGCCCTCCGTTGTCCACGGCTACCGATTCGCCATCCCGGTTGTAACACGTTCTAGTCTGAGGGTCCAGCGGCTGTGTCGCCGGAGGCGTCGTCGTATGGTGGTGATACGTACCGACGGGTCGACTGGCCAGGATCAAGGCTGGGCAGAAAAAGGAGGAATAGTCGTGCGGGTGATAGTGGACCGCGACCGGTGTGAAGGTAATGCGGTGTGCATGGGAATCGCGCCGGACATCTTCGAGCTGGACGACGAGGACTACGCCGTGGTGAAAACCGACCCCATTCCGGCCGACCGCGAGCCGTTGGCCGAGCAGGCGATTTCCGAGTGCCCGCGCGCCGCCCTGGCCCGCGAAGACTAGAGGCATTCATAAATTGACTACCAGCATGGACGCGACCGATCTGTCCGGAAAGGTCGCGGTGGTGACCGGTGGGGCCGCGGGGCTGGGCCGCGCAGAGGCCATCGGCCTAGCCCGCGCCGGTGCCGCCATTGTCGTCAACGACATCGCCGCGGCGCTGGACGCCTCCGACGTCATCGACGAGATCACCGCTGCGGGTTCCAAGGCCGTCGCCGTGACCGGTGATGTCAGCCACCGCCCGACCGCCGACGAACTGGTCAGCAGCGCGGACGCGCTGGGGGGCTTGAGCATCGTGGTGAACAATGCCGGGATCACCCGCGACCGGATGCTGTTCAACATGTCCGACGAGGAGTGGGACGCCGTCATCGCAGTCCACCTGCGTGGCCATTTCCTGCTGACTCGCAACGCGGCCACGTACTGGCGATCCAAAGCCAAGGAGTCCGACGGATCGGTTTACGGCCGGATCGTCAATACTTCCTCGGAGGCAGGCTTGGTCGGCCCTGTCGGCCAGGCCAATTACGGCGCGGCGAAAGCCGGCATTACCGCGCTGACCCTGTCGGCGGCGCGGGCGCTGGGTCGCTACGGGGTATGCGCCAATGTGATCTGTCCCCGGGCGCGTACCGCGATGACAGCCGACGTCTTCGGCGAGGCGCCCGAACCCGGCCTCGAGGACGAAGGTCAGATCGACCCGCTTTCACCTGAGCACGTCGTGACCCTGGTTCGATTTCTCGCATCTCCGGCCGCCGAGGCAGTCAACGGGCAGGTGTTCATCGTCTACGGTCCAAAGGTGACCCTGTTGTCGGCGCCGAGCGTGGAACGTCAGTTCAGTGCGAATGCCCCCGCGTGGGATCCCACGGAACTGAGCACCACACTGCACGACTACTTTGCTGACCGAGATCCGGAATTGGGTTTTTCCGCGACGCGATTGATGAGCTCGTAATCCAAGCGGCAGGGGTCCTCAGCGCGTCCACGGGTGCGAGCCGGTCGTCTCGGTCGGTGGCCCCGAGTGCCGTATCGGTATCTCAGCGTTGTCGGCGCGGCGTCACGGATTCTCGCGAGCCGGGTGCGCTTCGGCGAGCGCGTCGAGGAATGACCGTGCCCAGCGCTCCACGTCGTGGGCCAGCACCTGGCGCCGCATCGCGCGCATGCGGCGCCGTCCTTCGTCGGCGGGCTGGTTGATCGCCGCCTCAATAGCGTCCTTGACTCCCTCGGTGTCGTGCGGGTTGACCAGATAAGCCTGCTTGAGTTCGGCTGCTGCGCCAGTGAATTCACTGAGCACCAGTGCGCCGCCCAGATCGCCGCGACAGGCGACATACTCCTTGGCCACCAGGTTCATCCCGTCGCGCAGCGGGGTGACCAGCATGACGTCACTGGCGACGTAGAACGCGATGAGTTCGTCGCGGGGAACCGGGCGGTGTAAGTAATGCACCACCGGACGGCCGACCTCACCGTATTCGCCGTTGATATGGCCGACCTGGCGTTCGATATCGTTTCGCAGGATCTGGTAACTCTCCACGCGTTCGCGGCTCGGGGTCGCCAGCTGGACCAGCACGGTGTCGTCGCGCTTGGCGCGGCCCTCCGCGAGCAGCTCGGAGAAGGCCTTCAGCCGCACATCGATTCCCTTGGTGTAATCGAGCCGGTCGACGCCGAGCAAAACCTTGCGGGGATTGCCGACTTCCGCCCGGATCTCGCTGGCCCGCCGACGAACATTGCGGTCGCGGGCCTTACGGTCGAGTTCAGCGGAATCGATGGAGATGGGGAAGGCGCCCACCCGCACGGTGCGTGACCCGACCTCAGCTTCACCGAACCGTGAACGAACCCCGACCGCTCCGCGAGAAGTATTGGCGCCCGCGAGCCGCCGGGCCAAGAATAAGAAGTTCTGCGCACCACCGGTCAGATGGAAACCCACCAGGTCGGCGCCCAGCAGACCTTCGATGATTTCAGTACGCCACGGCATCTGCATGAACAGCTCCACCGGCGGGAACGGAATGTGC
>JAFAQO010000700.1 GCA_019246375.1 Mycobacterium sp.
GCCGTTATCGCTGAGACTCGGTTTTCTGACTGGCTGGCTGTCGGGGGATCAGGCCGCCGCAAGTACTCGGAATGTCTGGGCCGTGGTCAGCCCATAAACGAGATGCGCACTGAAGTCCTTCGCCAAGGTCTCGACATCGTATTCCCACAGCGGCTTGTACAGCTTCGCGGGAACCAAGACCGCATATGACTGCAACCACACAGCGGGGCCGAATACCATTGCCTGCCAGATGAATCCGACGCTGATGGATCCACTGATCACTCCGAATAGAGAGCCCCATCCCACTCCGGTAGCCCAGTGCATCACGTTGTTGACAAGACGCGCACGCTGCGGTGGCAGCTCCACTTGCAAGGCCCCCTCGATCAGCCGCTTGCCGAATTGGGCGGGAGCTGGAGCGTCGTCCCAGCCGGTGAGACCGGCCGAGGATTCCCAAGGGGTGAACCCGCTGCGTCCGCCGCCGCGCCGGTACCGCCGATACCAAAGTAGATCCATCGCCAGAGTGCCCACTGCACCCGCCAGGGCGCCTCGTAAAGCTGCGCCCAGCGGGGTCACACGTACGCCGTCTTTCATTGGCACAGCGTACGACCGCGACTGTAGCCTGAGCCGGCTAAGGGCTGTTAACCACGCAACGGCGCGAATGCGAACTCGCGCAGCCCTGTCTGTGGCTCGACAGCCGCCCGGAAACCCAACAGCCCGGCAGCTCGAGCCGGATCGGCGACGATGTGCCGCACGTCGCCACTGCGGTACTGCCCGGTGATGACCGGCGTTAGTCCGCTGCCGCGCGCCTCGCACAGCGCAGTCGCCACTTCCAGAATCGAGATCGGCCGCCCCGAGCAGATATTGGCTGGGGTGAAGCCGTCGCATTCGGCCGCCAGCGCCGCGACGTTGGCAGCAGCCACATCGTCGACGTGAACGAAGTCGCGCATCTGGCCACCATCTTCGAAAACAGGTGGCGGATCGCTTTTTTCGAGCGCCGAGCGGAAGATTGCAGCCACCCCCGAATAAGGGGTATCGCGCGGCATCCCAGGACCGTAGACGTTGTGGTAACGCAGCGCCACCACCGAGCCGCTCGTCGACTCAGCCCACGCCAGCGCGTAATGCTCCTGCGCGGTTTTGCTGGCCGCGTACAGGCTGCGTGGCCGCAGCGCCGCGTCCTCATCGACGAGCCGCCACGCAAGCTCTTCGCCACCGATCGGGCAGCGGTGCTCGAAGACTCCGGCGTCGAGGTCGGCGCGCCGCCGCGGCAGCGGGTCGACCGGTCCGTGCTGTGGGCAGTCGTAGCGGCCCTGCCCGTAGACCACCATCGACGACGCCAGCACCAGCTGCCGCACGCCGGCGGCGACCATCTGCGCCAGCAAGACGGTCGTGCCGAAATCGTTGTGGCTGCCGTAAGCAGGTGCATCGGCAGCGTTTACACCGGCCCCCACCACCGCCGCCTGATGGCATACCACGTCCACACCGGACAGCAGCGGAGCCAGCGCGTCAGCGTCGCGAACATCGACCCGTCGACAGGCCGTCGGCAGCGCAGGATCTTCGCCGTGCGCGGCGGGCAGCATGGCGTCGACGGCGAGCACCTCGTGACCCGCGGCCCGCAACGCGGCGTCCACCCGAGCCCCGATGAACCCGGCCGCACCGGTCAGCAGCACTCTCACGGCATGTCGAACGGCAGCTGGACACCCACACGCGGTTGGCACTCGATGCATGTGCGTTCGGCGGCGACCTGGCCGATCGCCTCATGCACCAGCTTTTTGAACGGCTCGATGTTCTTCTGGAACTCCGCGAACACGTCGGCGGCATTGACACCCTCGCCGACCGCCACCCCGGCGTCCAGGTCGGTCACCAACGCAATTGCGGCATAGCAGATTTCGAGTTCTCGGGCCAGTACCGCCTCCGGATAGCCGGTCATGTTGATCAAGGTAAACCCGGCCGACGCGTACCACCGGCTCTCGGCCCGGGTGGAAAATCGCGGACCTTGGATCACCACCATGGTGGCGCCGTCGACCACACCGGGCGGGCCGGTGGCCGAAGCTCGCAGCGTCGGGCAGTACGGGTCAGCGAAGGCGACGTGCGCACCGCCGGATTCGAAATAGGTATCGGCGCGGCCGTAAGTGCGGTCCACCAGCTGGTCGGGCACCACCACGGTGCCGGGCCCGAGTTCCGGGGTCAGGCTGCCCACCGCGCACGGCCCGAAGACCCGTCGCACCCCGAGCGCCCGCAACGCCCA
>JAFAQO010000258.1 GCA_019246375.1 Mycobacterium sp.
GGTGGACGCGATACTCGGTCTTGTGCACCTTGCCCGCGGTGCGCTGCGGTCCTGCTGCGAAGCATTCCGCGATTCGATATCAGCGTTGTCGGATGGCTTTCCGCCGGTCTGGACGATGCTGGCGGCGGCCTTATTGACGCAGGCTGAAGGCGCGCGGGGAAACCGCGAAGCAGCCGCTGCCGCGCTGCGGCGAGCGGAGGAAGCCTATGGGCCGCCGGCAGCCGTCTTCCTGCCGGAACTCGAGCTTGCCCGGGCATGGGTGCGGGCGACCGTCGGCCAGATGTCGGCCGCGCAGACGCACGCAGTGCGTGCTGCCCAGATCGCGCGGCAATCCGGGATGTTTGCCGAGGAGATGCGCGCGCTACATACTGCTGTCCGGTTGAGCGACCGTTCGCATGCCGCGAGGCTCGGGCAGCTGGCCAGGACACTGAACACCCCGTTGGCTGAAGCGATCGCTACGCATGCTCGCGGGCTGGCCAACCATGACGGCAATCTGCTGGATGCCGCGGCAGCCCGGTTCGTTGAGTTGGGGACATTGGCGCTTGCCGCTGATGCGGCAGCGCAGGCCGTGCGCGAACACGCGCGTACCGGCCACCGTGGCAAGGAATTGGAGTCGTCGACTCGGGCGCACTGGCTGGCCAGCCGGGGCGGCATCCAAACACCAGCGGTCGATGCCACGGCGCAGCCGCTGCCCATTACCGACCGCGAACACGAGATCGCGATGCTGGTCGCCAGTGGTTTATCCAACCGGCAGATCGCCGATCGCCTTTCTTTGTCGGTGCGGACGGTGGATGGACACCTTTATCGCATTTTCGCCAAGCTCGGCATTGAGCGGCGGGACCAGCTCATCCAGTTATTGCGTCTGGCTCCGCCCGGAACTTAACGGCTCACGGACGGCTCCACCGCTGCACTGGACACCGGGAGCAGGCGCGTCAATACGGGCCGCAACAAGACAGGAATTTAACAATCCTGATAATTTGGTAAATGATTCCCAAAGTTATACTTAAGAAAAAATCAACATCATTGGGGGACCCGGGGTAGCGTCTGGCCAAAGACGTGCCCGGGAGGTTGACGTCTGGTGCAGACAGGGAGCGGCGGATCGAAGTGGCCGATAGTGGCCCGCGATGACGAGTTCGCTCGGGCGTTGGCGGCATTCAACGACAGCGCGGAGTTCCACGGTGTGGCGTTGGTCGGCGAGAGCGGGGTGGGTAAATCGACGTTGGCTCGCGCACTTGCCGACGCGCTCGAGTCGCACGGCTGGACGGTGCGCTTTGTGCTGGGCACCCAAACGGGGGGAGCGGTGCCGTTGGGCGCGTTCTCTCGGGCGGTGGCCGTAGACGCAGTACATGAGCCCGCCACGATGCTGGCCGCCGCGCACAAAACGTTGGAGCAGGAAGAGAATCTGGTGGTGGTCGTCGTCGACGACGCCCAGTTGCTCGATCCGTTGTCGGCCACGTTGGTGTACCAGCTGGCGGTTGGCCGCAGTGCACGGTTGATCGTGACGATCCGGTCGGGTGAACCGGCGCTCGACGCGGTGACGGCGCTGTTGAAAGAGCAGCTGTTGTTGACCGTGCATATCGACGCCTTCACCCGCGCGCAGACCGGGGAACTCGCCCGCCGTGTGCTCGGCGGTGCGGTCGAGCCCCGGCTGATCGACGAGCTATACAGCCGCAGCGGCGGAAACCTGCTACTGCTGGACGGGTTGCTGAGCGCAGGTCGGGAAAACGGTGTTTTGGTCCGCACCAAAGATCGCTGGCAACTGCGAGGTCGGTTGCGCGGGGACCGCCAACTCTACGACCTTATTGAATTTCGGCTGCGATCCCTTGCTCCAGCAGAGTTGGAGGCCGTAGAGGTGTTGGCCACTGCAGAGCTGCTGGACTGGGAGGTGTTGCGCGAGCTGTGCGACGCCGAGGCACTGGCAAACCTGGAGCGCCGCGGCTTGATCCAGCTGGTTGCCGACCGATCAGCCATGGTGGCGCGGTTGAATCACCCCGTCATCGGTGAAGCGGCAATCCGGCTCGCGGGAGTGGTGCGTTCGCGCCAGCTCAACGGCATGCTCGCCCAAGCTCTTCAGAAGCACATGGAGGCAGGAGGGCGGCGCTCCGGGTTGCCCGACGTGCGCAGCCAGATCCGGCTGGCCCAGTTCATGATGCGCAGCGACCTCTCGCCGGACCTCGAGCTGATCATCCGCGCAGCGGCAAACGCACTGACCATGTCGACGGTATCTCTCGGCGGGGAGCTGGCCCGATTCGCCTACGATCGCGGCGGTGGCCTGCCGGCCGCGCTCGTGCTGGCTAACGCGCTGAGCTGGCAGGGCCGGGGCGACGAGGCCGAGGCGGTGCTCGCCCACGTCGATCCTGATGGCGAAGATGAGCTACTCACCATTCGATGGGGCTGTCAGCGCGCCGCAAACCTGTTCTCGGTATGCGGGCAGGTTGAGCAAGCCCGACAGGTACTGGCCAATGTAAAGGATGGTGTCGAGTCCGAGGCGGGCGTTGTTGTCGTCCAGGCTCTGGAATTGTCCTTCGCGTTCTTCTCCGGGGACGTTGCTACGGCGATCGAGACTGGACCGGCCTTGTGTGCATCGGGTGTGGTGCCGGTGGCGACGGCGGTGGCGGCGGTACCAACTGCCTGCGCTTTCGCCCTCGCTGGGCGGTTAAGCGAGGTTCGTCAAATCGCGGAAGCGGGATTACGGGCGGCGGCGCTCAGCCAATCTGGGCCGCAACGGTTCGCCCTCGGGGTAGCCGAGATCATCGCATTGACGGCCCGCGGTGACTACCCAGCCGCCGAGCGGGTTTGGCGACGCTATGCCGCTTTGACTGCGGGTGTGCCTGCGGCCGACGCCTTGGTGGACGCGATGCGAGGACTCGTGGAGCTTGCTCGTGGTGAGCTGCCGTCCGCCCGTTCTGCATTGCGCGATTCGCTATCGGCGATGTCGCGTGGGTTTCCGTCGCCGTGGATGATGCTGGTGGCGGCGTGGTCCGCCCAGGCTGAAGGTGCGTTAGGAGACTGTGAGGCCGCCGCTGCCTCGTTGCGCATTTCCGAAGAAGCATATGGACCGCAGGTAGCTGTGTTCTTACCGGCACTCGAGCTTGCCAGGGCCTGGGAGCGGGCATCTGTCGGGCGCACGATGGCCGCCCGGACGCATGCGCTGCGCGCCGCGCAGATCGCGCGACGTGCCGGGATGTCTGCCGTCGAAATTCGCGCGCTGCACACCGCAGTCCGGTTTGGCGACCGTTCGAACGCCGCGAGACTGGGGGAGTTGGCTCAGAAACTGAATACTCCGTTGGCGGAGGCGTTCGCTGCCCATGCCCGCGGCCTGGCTACGCGCAATGGCGATCTACTCGATGCCGCGGCGGATCGGTTCGCCGCAATGCCGGCCCTGGCACTTGCCGCCGACGCAGCAGCCCAGGCAGCGCGGGAACATGCGCGTGCCGGCCATCGGGGCAAGGAATTGGAGTCGTCGAC
>JAFAQO010000287.1 GCA_019246375.1 Mycobacterium sp.
AACCCCACCTTGCGGCGCCGCGTGTCGGCGAGTTCGTTGTCGTCCAGGCGCCTGAGATCTTTGCCGTCGAGCAGCCGCGGCACCGCGACATTCTCCCACGCGGACAGCATGGGTAGCAGATTGAAGAACTGAAAGATAAACCCGACCTTGCGGCGGCGCGTGTCGGCGAGTTCGTTGTCGTCCAGGCGCCTAAGGTCCCGCCCGCCGAGCAGCACATCCCCGGAGGAAGGCGTGTCGATCGCACCCATCATGTGCAGCATCGTGCTCTTGCCGGCTCCGCTCGGACCAATTAGGGAAACGAACTGGCGGCCGGGGATCGACAGCGTGACGTCGTCTAACGCCCGCACGCGCTGCTTGCCGCGGGTGTAGTCGTGCACCACGTTGCGAAGTTCCAGCTGCGTCATACGGGCCCCGAGTCCGCTCTCGGGTTATGCATCGAAACCACCGTTTGCATTTGCTTGGATACGACCACGGTCACACTACATCAGCACATCAGCCGCGGCGGCACCGCGACATCGATGTGTGTCAGTGGGGCTGGTTCGTCTCGGTTCTGCGCGCCAACGCGGCAAAGCTTGGGGCGGCCGCCGCCTCATCTGGGATCTCCGGTGTAATCGCGTGCCAGGCAAAGAGGTTCCACCTTCGGCCGCAAGCGCCCGATGCAGATTCCCTATGCAGTAAGAAACGGATCATGGGATAGCCACCGGCCGGGCCCGGCCCAGCGCTACCGGCAACGTCGACCAACCACGCAGCACTGTAGTAGTACGCCTGTTGCCGGCGCCCGCGGACCGCGCATCGGGAAAGCGGTCGAAGAACGTCCGTAGGCCCACCTCCCCCTCGGCGCGGGCGAGGGCTGCCCCTAGGCAGAAGTGCCGGCCAGCGGAGAACGCGAGATGTTTGCTTGCGTTAGAGCGCTCGACGTCGAAGCGGTGCGGATCGGGAAACACGGTTGGGTCCCGATTGGCCGCGGCTAAATAGATCAACACCACCTCGCCGCGTTTGACACGAGTGCCTGCCACGTCGGTGTCCTTGGCAGCTACTCGCGGAGTGAGTTGAACCGGCGGCTCCAGCCGCAGGATCTCGTCGATCGCGTTTGGCCAAAACTTCGGGCATTGGCTCAATATCTGCCGACTCTTCGGCTCGTCCAACAACAAGCGAATCCCGTTACCCAGAAGATTCACGGTGGTTTCGAAGCCTGCGGCCAACAACAACCCGGCGATCGCTTGAAGTTCTAGCTCGCTGAGACGTGTGTCGTCGCCACCCTTTTGAGCTGTCTGAATCAACTCGCTCATTGGGTCGTCTCCGGGTGCGCGCTGTAACCGCAGCAGGTGCTCCGCGAGCCAGAAGTTGAATGCCACGATCCCTCGTTGTACTCGCTGGTACTCCGGCCAGGACAACCCAAGATCCAAGCCAGGTGCCGTCAGCTCACCGAATTCGAGAACGCTGCTGCGGTCTCGATGGGGCACAGCCAGAATGTCACTGATGATCTCGACCGGAAGCTGAGAGCAATACCGTTCAACGACGTCGACGACTCCGGCATCGGCGGAAAGCCGATCCAACAAAGCCGCCGCGGTTTGCTCTACCCGGTGGCGCATCGCCCCGACCGCGCTATGAGTGAACACCGACGACACACTCCGGCGATAGCGAGTGTGCTCAGGGGGCTCGACGGCCAGCAACGATGGTGGCCGCAGGAGATGTAGCAGGTTGTCGCGGGTGCGGCGTTCTAACCAGCGCACTGGAGCCGGCAGGCTCGATCCGAACGGAATCGGAAGCACCCGGAACTCGTCCGAGCGCAGGAGCTCATTGGCCAGCTCATAGTCGACGGCGAGGTAACCGGCCCGGGATCGCACCAGCCGACCGCGTGTCCGCAGCTCGTCGTAGAAAGCAACCGGGTCGGCTCTAACGGCGGGGTCGGCAATGAGTCGCGCATACGGGTCGCCTCGTCGAACACCGATCGACGCGAACCCTCGGACGAACCCATGTAGGGCAAGCCATTGCAACCTCTGTCTCAACACTGTCTCCGTTGATCGGCCGGTATTGAGCATAGTTACTCCGCAGCGAGTCGCCGTATCCATGCCGATTCGAAGCCGTCTTTCAAGCTCAGGAATCAGATCACGCATGAACAGCCGCCGTAACTTCGCGGTAGCGATGGTGGTGTCGGTTCACCGGCGGTTCGGTCACGATGGTGGAAAGTCACTTTTCGTGTCGCGGCCAGATCCGCCACAGCGGTCCCGCTTCCCCGCTGTCGACACGCGCTTGCCGCCGCTTTCCGCGTCAGGGAAGCAGACTTCAAAGAGGCACCGCTTAAAAAGCCGCACGGCGGCGATGCTGATGGAGAAGACGGCAAAAAGCACAGCGGCTCAAAGTCATGGGGCAAAGGCAGAAAGGACCACGCCACGGTACACGGCGCCCCCCAGACGGAAATGGTTCATCATCACCGAGCTCATCGAGACCGGTCCGTCACATCCGCGCTGCGGCCTCCAGGTGCTCGGCGGCCATCGCGGTGCCCAAGGGCACCGGCTCGGCCACCTCCGCGCTGCGCGGCTGCCCGTAACACCGCCCGGGCCGGACCGCCCGCCGAAGGCGGCGCCGCTTCCGGCCTGTCCGACGCCGGGCCGTTCGACTCCGGTGCGCCGTCGGCTTCCCGGATCAACTCCCGTGCAGTCTTTTCCGGCACGCCGGCTATCCGCGATCTCCCGTACGGTCTCGCCCCGATCCCGCATCGCCCGCAACGCGCGCCCGCACCGCACCCGCTGCTCGCGCCGCCGTTGCTCGCCACGCTCACGCAGCGCCTGCTGCCGCTCGCCCAGCCACTTATCGACACCCTCGGCGCGTTCCGCGCCGAAAAGAATGTCGCCAATCCTCGACGTTCGCCTGGGTCCGTCGCGCCAGCTCCTCCTGGGCCGCCGACGCGGCCTCGCGCTGCGCGCCCCGCTTCCTTGGTTATCGCCTTACTTCCCATGACCCACACGCTAAGGCCTCAAACCTGTTATGCCGCAACCGAACCCAAAAATCTTGCTCACCGCCCCAATGGCCAAGCCTGGAGCCGACCACGCACTATCCCCCGAAGCAGAAATGTCAACCATCAGCCGACGTAATACACCCCCTGACGTGAGGCTCGCTGACGTGGGGCGGGCGGGACTCGAACCCGCGACCAACGGATTATGAGTCCGCGGCTCTAACCGACTGAGCTACCGCCCCTTGGCTTCGGCATGCCAACGATGCCATATTGGTTAGCGCGTGACGTACACCGGTCAGGTCAT
>JAFAQO010000295.1 GCA_019246375.1 Mycobacterium sp.
AACCCGCTTGGCTGCCGCGTCGATCTCCGCCGCTGTCAGCGGCGCAGACTTCGGGGTGCTCTGACTCAGTTCGGCAGACACCGGTCAATGGTGCCACTTGGTGTTTTCCGCCTAGCCAGGCGGCTCACTGCACCGGGGTCAGCACGAACACCGGAATTTGCCGGTCAGTCTTCTTCTGATAGTCGGCATAATCCGGCCAGGCCTGCACGGCACGCTCCCACCAGACGGCCTTCTCGTCGCCAAAGACCTCCCGGGCGTCGTAGTCACCGGTCACGGTGCCGTCCTGCAACTCCACCCGGGGGTTCTGCTTGACGTTGTAGTACCAAACCGGGTGCTTGGGCGCACCGCCCAGTGAGGCGACGATCGCGTACTGGCCGTCGTGTTCGACCCGCATCAACGGAGTTTTGCGAAGTTTGCCGGTCTTAGCGCCGACTGTGGTCAGCAGGATGACTGGCTTTCCCTTCAATTCGGTGCCGTCGGTTCCGCCGGAGGCGGTGTACTTGTCGGCCTGCTCGCGTGACCAATCGACCGGGCTGGGGGCGTATTCACCTGAAAGCGGCATACCACCATCTTAAGGGCTTCCGGCGCGCCCTATTTGCGACCGGTGGCCGAGCAGCGAATCAACGCGCGTAGGCCGGTCCGCCGGGTAGCAAATGCTTGCGGACCAGCTTGCGCCAGCGCCGCTGCCGGTAGCGGAAAATGCCGGTCGCGATCACGGCGACGATGCGAGTGGCACGTCCCGCGGCGATCTCGATCTTGTCGCTGTAACGGCAGCTGTACTCGTCGATCGGCTCGACCCGCAGGGTATGGTTCCAGGCCGTGAGGATGCCGCCGTGTTCGCGGCTGCGGATCGTGTGGCTTGCCTCATCGACCTCAGCGATCTCGATCGTGTGCCGGTAGGCCGGTATGAAATGGAAGGCGAACAACCAGACCGTGCCACGTTCGCCGGCGCGCAGCGGCTCTGACCGCCCTGCCAACGCTGGCACGCCGAACAGGCCCTTGCACACGTACAGCAAAGTGGCCGGCGACTGCATCGCTTGCCAGACGCGCTCGGTACGGGTCGGCAGAACGGTTTCCAACTCAATAGTCCGCATCGGCGATGCCCTCGTTTCGGTCACCCAAAAATTTACGACGTACCGTTATAGCTGATGAGCAGCGTCGAACAATTCTGGTCCTCGCTGTCCCCGGGATCCGAGGTGTTGGTCGCGGGTGTGCCCTGGCCTTTTTACAAGCTCGTTGCGTGCACATCGGGTCCCGGCTCGCTGGCGTAGAGCTCCTCGATCTCGGCGGCGTACTTCTCGGCGATCGGCCGACGTTTGAGTTTCATCGTCAGCGTGACCTCGTCGCCGCCGGGCTCCCACAAGGTGGGCAGCACCCGGAAGCGCTTGATCTGTTCCACCCGCGACAACTTCGCGTTGCCCTCGGCCACCCCGGCTGCGATCCGTGCAATCACCTCGGGGTCGGCCGCCAAAGCCGCGGCGGAGGCGTCGGAAACTCCATGCTGGGCGGCGTAGGGGGCAACGGAGTCGGCGTCGAAAACCATCAGCGCAGTGTTGAACGGGCGGGCCTCGCCGATGGTGACCATCGCGCCCACCATCGGGCAGGCAGCCAGAATCGTGTTCTCGATGTTGGCCGGTGACATGTTCTTCCCGGCCGCATTGATGATCAACTCCTTCTTCCGGTCGACCACACGCAGATAGCCGTCAGAATCCATCGCGAGGATGTCGCCGGTATGCAGCCAGCCGTCGGCGTCGACCGCTTCGGCAGTCTTCGCCGGCTCCTTGCGGTAGCCCTTCATGACCAGCGGCCCACGCACCAGATACTCGCCGTCCTCGGCGATTGTGGCCTCCAGCCCCGGCAGCAGCTTGCCGACGGTCCCCAGCCGCGCATCACGCGGATGGCTCACACTGGCCACACAACTCAGCTCGGACATGCCCCACACCTCGGCGATCGGAATTCCGATACCGGCGAAGAAGCCGAGTGTTTCCTTCGGAATCGGTGCCGCACCCGATACCGCCCACCTGAGCTGATCCAGTCCCAGCTTCGCACGCAGCTTCGATAGCACCAGCTCGTCGGCTTTCGCCCATTCCGCGGCCACGTCATCAGGCACCAGTTCACCGGCCACCAGAGCGGCGGCGCGTTTAGCGGCGACCGCCAGAGCCCACTGCAGCGCTTGACGCCGCTCCTCCTCCGGTTCGTTCGCTGCCGCGAATTCGATTGCGGCTTTCAGCTTTTCCCATACCCGGGGAACGGCGCCCCAGATTGTCGGCCGTATGTCCGGCAATGCCGCCGCAATCGCGCGAGCGTCGGAAACCACGGTGATCTGAGTGCCGAACAACTCTTGGTTGTACAACGCCATCATGCGGTCGGCGATGTGGGCCGAAGGCAGGAAGGACGTGATACGGTCACCGAACCGGACACCCAGAACGGCGTCGAGCGCATCGGCCTCGAACAACAGGTTGGCGTGCGTCATCTCCACACCCTTGGGGTTTCCCGTGGTGCCCGATGTGTAGATGAGCGTGATTACGTCATCGGGCTGCACTGCGCGCCGGGTGGCCTCGAAATCGAAGTCATCTTCACCGGCGGCGTACAGGTCGTCGAGCGACAGCGTCTTA
>JAFAQO010000297.1 GCA_019246375.1 Mycobacterium sp.
GATCCGCGTCCGGATAGCACGTAGACCAACGCGTTGAAGTCACGGTTCCATGGAATGTTCAGCCGCGCTCCGGGTTCGATCGTGGCGTGCGCCATTGTGATCGGTGTGTGGGTGACGCCCGGGCCGCGATAGCCGTCGATCTCGCCGGCGATAATGCGGACAAGCGCTCCGCCGTCGTCGGAGGCGAGCAGCACGACGTCGTTGGCCTCGATGGCCTGATACCGCGGGGTGGCGAATTTGTTGTTCTTGGGCAGGTTCACCCACAGCTGGGTTCCGTGGAAGATGCCACCGCTTCTGACTAGGTCGGCAGGCGGGGTTTCGATATGGAGGATGCCCGAACCGGCCGTCATCCATTGGGTTGCACCGTCGGTGATCAGACCACCGCCGGCGTGCGAGTCCTGGTGCGCCAACCGGCCGTCGATCATGTAAGTGACGGTTTCGAATCCGCGGTGCGGGTGCCAGTCGGTCCCCCTCGGTTCGCCCGGCTGGTATTCCACCTCACCGATCTGGTCCATGTGCACGAATGGGTCCAGCACCGCGGTGCTGACGCCGGCGAATGCTCGCACGACGGGAAAGCCCTCGCCCTCGTAGCCGCGCGGACCGGTTGTGATTGACCGGACCGGGCGTTCGGTGGCAGCCGGGCCGGCCGCGGCCACTCGCGGCAGGGTCAAGGTGTCTGCGGTTACGGCGGGCATGTGAACTCCTATCGTTGCCCAGCTATAACCGGACTGCGGTCCGATTCATTCCGCTCTATCGTGTGTTGGCCACCGCAGTCGTGCTACTGCCTATTTTTCGACGTTTAGTCCCGTGCAGTGCTCGCGGCATCGCGCTCAGTGGCGGTGCCTTCGTGGGCCAACGTGCCGCCGGCATTCTCCAGATGGGCACGCACGAACCACTGGAACTTCTCCAATTCGGCGGCCTGACCGATCAGGATGTCTTGGCTGACGGGGTCGAGTTGCTCAGTCTCCTCGATGGCCTTCCGGATGTCCTCGATCACGCCGGTGTAGACGAGATCGAGCGCGGCCAGATGCGCCTGAACAGTGTCACGGCCCACCGAATAGTCATCCCAGGTGCGATCTTTGATGATCGCGCCCGGAGTACCTTTCGGTGACGCGCCGAGAGTTGCGATACGTTCGGCCACCTCATCGGCATAACCGCGAACCAGCTTGACCTGCGGGTCGATCATCTCGTGCACACCGATGAAATTGGGACCCACGACATTCCAGTGAACATGCTTGAGCGTCAGGTGCAGATCGTTGTAAGTGCTTAGCTGCTTCTGCAGCAGTTCGGCGACTTGCGCGCCCTGCTGGTCGGTCAAGCCTGGAATCGTGAACTGTGTCATCGATTACTCCCCAAGGTCGTAGGCACGGTGCGATCGGGTCACGAATACCCGAAACACCGCAGCGATAACGGCTACAGAAAGCGAATGTTCTGCACCGGCAGCCGCGGTCCACGTCGCGGTTCGTATGCCAGTCCACTGGCTTCGAGCAGGCGAACCACCCGGTGGCGATGCGGTCGCATGGGTTCCAGCAATTCGACCATCACCGCATCGACGACCGGTCGACCGAGCAGTGTCCAACCGATCATTTTGGGGATGTGGTAGTCGCCGACCGATAATGCATCGGCATCACCGAACGCTCGCTGCGCGGTTTCGGCTGCCGTCCACACCCCGACCCCCGGCAGCGATGCCAGCGCGTCCCGAGCCTTGGCCGCGGGCCACGATCCCAGCCTTTCCAACGATGCCGCCCGCCGCGCGCAGCTGACGATGGTGCGGGCTCGTCGTGGGTCGACGTTGGCGCGGTGAAACTCCCAGGACGGGATGTCTTGCCACACGTCGGCCGGCGGCGGCACCCTCATTCGCGCCGGCGCCGGTCCGGGCGCTGACGTGCCGTATTTGGTTACCAGCACCCGCCAGGACCGGAATGAATCAGCGCCGGGTACCCGCTGCTCGAGAACCGCCGGGATCAGCGCTTCCAGCACCCGACCGGTGCGCCCGAGCCGCAGATGCGGTACCCGACGGTGCGCGGCCTCGACCGTCGGCCCGTGCGGCACGAAATCAGATGCGTTGTCGTCGGCGCCCAACATCGAGGGCAGTGCTTCCAGGAATTCCGCAGCACCACTGCCCCATGCCGCGCAATGGACGGAGTTGGACGCAGCGCGGCTGATCCGAGCCGTGACCGGTCCGGTGGGCAACAAGCTGGTCCACCAGATCGCGCAATCGTCGGACACCTGGAAGCATGGGTCACGCGGACCGCGCCGAAGCGGCGCCAACGTCAGCCCGGGGCTGGCTGCGCCAGAGAATGTGAGGGTGCGAGCGCTCATCCTGTTCTGGATCCATCGATCATAAAATCTCCGCGCCCCGCGTGACGGCGCACGATTGACCGCTAACTGTCCTCCGCGTCAGGATGGCGGTGTGACCCGCGCCGGCGACGATGCAGACCGAAGCGATGAGAAGCGGCGCCAATGACGACGCCGTTCGACAATCCGCAGGCTGAACTGGCGTGGATGTTTCTGCAGTGCCTCGGCGACGGCGACGTCGACGAATGCTTCGACCTGCTGAGCGACGACTTCACCTACTGGAGCATCATTACTCGTGCGTCGGTCGACAAGGCGGAAATGCGGCGGCAAGTCGAGCGGCGTAAACAAGACGTCCAAATCGCCCTTGATCTGATCCGGTGCGTTAACGACGGCGACAGCGTGGTGGTCGAGGCGCAAGGTGACGGGGTAACCACCAACGGAGTGCGCTACAACAGCCCGTACGTGTTCATCTTCGACACCCGCGACGGTCTCATTGTGTCGTTGCGGGAGTACAGCGATACGCAGTTAGCGGCGAAGGCGTTACCCGGCACCGCCATTTAACCGGCGTCGACGCTGATTTCAGCCTTATCCGGGTAGAACGCGACGTGACCTGCGATCGCCGCGACCGCATCATAGGGATGCTCATAAGTCCAAACCGCATCCTCGACCGTGTCGCCGCTAGCGGTGGTCACGCTGTAGTAGCTGGCTTCACCCTTGAACGGGCAATACGTGTTGGTGTCGGTGCGAGTCAGCACATCTTGTACGACATCTTCCATCGGGATGTATTGCACCGCAGCGTAAGTCGACTCCTGCAGCTGCAATGCGGCATCGGTGTCCGCAACGATCTCGCCGTTGACCCGGACCCGCACATGCCCGTTGGTCGGTTCGATGGTGATTGGGTGCTCGGCGGTGGGCTCCAGAACGGGGCGGTTGCTCATGGTGACGTCTCCTCACATGCGGATAGCAGATGTAACACCAATCGGCGACCAAGATTCCCGTCGCGTGTGACCCTCGAGCGCGACATTGGCCGTACGCTCGGCGGCGATCGCTATTCAGCCCGGAGTCGCGCTCTTCCCTTTGGCGTTTCGAAGCTCCGCCCAGAACCGCGCGGCCTCGCGAATCGACTCCTCCACCGGCCGTGGTTGCCACCCAAGTTCGCGAACCGCCTTGCTGTGGTCGACTTCGGCTTCAGCGCGCATCATCCGTATCGACGCCAGGCTGAGTTCCGCGTCTTTGCCCGTGAGCCGGGCTCGCAGACTGCCCAGCGCGCCCAGCATGTAGAGCACCGGCACCGAGATCGACCGCCGCGGCGGCGGCACACCGGCTTCGTCGGCGGCGATCCGCACCACGTCCTGCAACGGCATCATCCGTTCGGAGATCAGATACCGCTCGCCGTTGCGCCCGTGCTCGGCGGACAGAATCAGAGCCCTGGCGGCGTCGTCCACACCGACGACTTCCAGCTGGATGCCGTTCATCAGGAACGGGAGCTTGCCGAATACCGCGCCGGCGATGAACGCGCCGTGCGGGGTGCGACCCCAGTCACCGCTGCCATAGGTCGTCGAGACGCACATCGCGACCGCGGGCAGGCCGGCTTCTGAGGCATACCGCAGCACCAAGTCTTCGGCTTGTACGCGGGATTGCACGTAGGGAGTCAGCCCACGCCGGTTGATCGCGTCCGCTTCGGTTGCCACGTGCCCGCGTCGCCGGCCCACCGTCGCATAGGTGCTGGTGAAGACGAATCTGCGCAGCTTCGCGTCCTTCGCGACCTCCAGGACCTTGCGCAGGCCCCTGACGTTGGTGTGAAAAAGCGGGGATGGATCACGCAGCCACGCCCGGGTGTCGACCACGCAGTAGTACACGTCGTCGCAACCGTCCATCGCCGTGCGGAGGGTGGCCGTATCGAAGACGTCACCGTAGAACCGGGTGACCTCCAGGTCGTCGATGCTGCGGGTGTTGGCGGTCGGACGCACCATGGCCCGGACGTCGGCGCCGTCGGTGACAAGTTGGCGGGTGACATGGGAGCCTAAGAAGCCGTTGGCCCCAATGACCAGCTTCGGCGCTTGTGTCAAGTCACACTCCCTTTCGGGCCGCCGTAGTCCTGCATCCAGCGCGCGGCGTCGTCGTCGAGCGTGCCGAGCTCCCGAGCCTTCTTGCACCATTTCAGCGCTGCCTGCACAAAGCGCAGCGGGTTGTAAATGTCTTCTTGACGGCACCACCGGTTGCTGCCGGCGTAGGTGATGATCGAGATGTTCGTTGCGCTGATCACAGTGCCATCGCCCGGGTCGACCATCGGATTGTCCAGTTCGCAGATGATCCGGCCCGTGGACTCGTCGATGACCGACCACAGCGACGGGAACGCAGCCATGTGACTGCCGGGAAAGATACTCATCGTTCTGCGGATCCAGGCACGTACCTCGTCGCGGCCTTTCATGGTGCCCGCTGCGTGTTCGACGTACTCGACATCCGGGGTGTATTGCTCGGCCCAGGCATCCCAGTCTCGGGTTTCGGCAGCATAGGCAACCGTCTGCTCGAATTTTTCAAAAGCCGCCGACAGCTCCTCACGGCTGAACAGTTGGGTCGTCACCCGAGCACCTCACGTCTGGGTTGGCGGCGTGTTTGGCAGACGTCAACGCCCGAAATCGTGTGTAGCCTAACAACGTGGCCACACGCCGACACCACTGGGCCTACCGATGAAGGAAGAGCACGAATGACCAACTACCGCAAGGCGATTCTGGCTGGCGGCTGCTTCTGGGGTATGCAGGACCTGATCCGCAAACAGCGTGGTGTGGTTGCCACCCGGGTGGGCTACACCGGCGGCGACACTCCGAACGCGACATACCGCAACCACGGCACGCACGCCGAAGCCATCGAAATCACCTACGACCCGACGCGCACGGACTACCGCACCCTGCTGGAGTTTTTCTTTCAGATCCACGACCCGACAACCAAGAACCGGCAAGGCAATGATGTCGGGGCAAGTTACCGGTCCGCCATCTTCTACCTCGACGACGAACAGAAGCGGATCGCATTAGACACGATCGCCGACGTCGAGGCATCCGGCCTGTGGCCAGGCAAGGTGGTCACGGAAGTCAGCCCCGCCGGCGACTTCTGGGAGGCCGAGCCGGAGCATCAGGACTACCTGGAGCGCTACCCCGGCGGGTACACCTGCCACTTCATCCGGCCCGACTGGAAGCTACCCCGACGGGCCGACGCCGCCCGGTAAGCGGGTCATATGGCCGTGCAGCCCTAGGCCGAAGCGGCCCGAATAGCGGTTGTTCTCGCTATGCTCCATGACGGAGTGGTGCCTGATGCCGGACGACAACAACAACACCCGGTCGATGACCGCGCTACGCATCGCGCTCATCGTCATCGGTCTCGTTTTCATTTTCGGGGTCTACCCCCAGACGATCGTTTGGCCGTCCGGCTGGAGATGGGGTCACGGATCATCGCCCTACCTGATGATGATCATCGGTGTCTACGCCACGCTTGGCGTGTTTCTGCTGATCGCAGCGCGCAATCCGCTCGCCCACCGCAGCTTGATTTGGTTCACAGTGGCCTCGAGCGTCGTCCACGCGGCGATTATGGCCGTCCAGGCGATCGTCGACTCGCATGAGCACGGTCATCTCATTGGTGACGTACCCGCGCTGCTCGTCGTCGCGGTTGTGCTTGCGTTGTTGCTGCAACGTGCCGAGCGGTTACCTGCCGTGCGCGCGTAATTGGTAGAGGCCGCGGGTGGTGGCGATGGTCTGACCGTCGGCGTCGGTCACGATGGCTTCGAGGGTGAAGTCAGCCTTGCCTCGTTGCGCGGCTTCGGCCTCGACATGCGCGATCGTCTCGTCGTCGAGAGCGGCCCGTGCCCGAATCTCTGATCTCGCCATACTGACGAACTTGATGTCGATGTTTTTGACCAGTGGGAAATACTTGGCTCTGTCGAACGTGGTCAATCCGATGATGCCGCCGAGGATTTCAGCCGCGACAAACTGCGCTCCGGCATACACCACGCCGAAGTGATTGCCGTTGCCCTCGACGGGCACGGTTACGGCGGCGTGGCCGCGGCCAGCCTCGACGACGCGCAAACCTATCTTGTGTGCCATTGGGATCGTAGACTCCATGGCACCGTTGATCATGTCGACGAGTTGATCGGCCTCACCTGCAGCAGTCATAGCGGCACATCGTATCGGTTCAGCGATGACGCCGATGCACCACGATTCGGCCGCCGTCCTTCGGGGTGTATGCGACACCCCGAGCGTGCACCTTCTCGCCCGGAGCCGTGGTGGTCTGGATTGTGAAGTGCCGCAGCACAGTTCGCAAGACCACGTCCATCTCCATGTTTGCGAATGCGGCGCCCACGCACCGCCGGGTGCCACCGCCGAATGGAATCCACGCGAACGTGGACGGCTTGTTGCCGAGGTAGCGTTTCGGATCGAACCGGTCGGGATCGGGGAAGGCGTCGGCATTGGCATGCATCCCCGCGATGCTGACGAAGATCGAATACCCGCGTGGGATCACCCACTCGCCGAGCTCGTACACCGGCGCGTAAACGTGGCGGCCGGCCGCATCGATGACGGTCCGGTTCCGCTGCACTTCGAGAATTGTCGCCTGGCGTAGCTCGTTGTCGTCGGTTTCGGCCTCCTCGACTAACGCCGAGAGTACGTCGCGGTGCCGGCTGAGCCGTTCGAAAGCCCAGCCCAGGGTGGCTGCAGTGGTTTCGTGTCCGGCGGCGAGCAGGGTCAGCAGCTCGTCCCCGATGTCTGCGCGTGACATGGCCGAGCCGTCCTCGTAGGTGCTGCGCAGCATCATCGCGAGTATGTCGCTGCGATCCTCGAAGTCCGGGTCCGCTCGCTCGGCAGCGATCAACTTGTCGATGACAACGTCGTACTTGCGCCGCCACTCCGCGAGCCGACCCCACGGGCTGTAACGACCGTAGGTCCGGGTGGGTTTTGGCAGCGTTGCCAGCCGCGAACCGAGCGTGACCCACGGTGGGATGATCCGCCGCAGCACGTCGAGTTCGGCGCCCTCGGCACCGAAAACCGCACGCAATATGGCGTTGAGCGTGATCCGCATCGTCGACGGCAGAGTCGCGACCGCCTCGCCCTCCGGCCAGCCGGCAATCTCCCGGAGGGTCTCCTCTTCGATGATGTCCTCGTAGTTCTTGATGCTCTTGCCGTGGAAAGGCGGAGCCAGCAGTCGGCGCCGCCGGCGATGGTCGTCGCCGTCGAGCGCGAAAACCGAGCCGGGCCCGAGCATCCGGCTCAGGTTGGGCTGAATATTGCCGAGAATTTCGGGGCTGGTGGTGAAGATCTGTTTGGCCAGCACCGGGTCGGCGACCACCACCGTGTGACCGTAGACCGGGACGTTGAGCATGAATGCGCTCCCGTAGCGGCGCGCAAGTTGTTGAATCATCCAGCGACGTCTAGCGGCGAACCCGATGCCCTGTAGAAATGTGGGGATCGGCGGCGCCGGCGGCAGCTTGACGGCAGGCGGCGCCGTCGCGACTTGAGTCTCAGCTGCTGCTTCGCTCACGGGCTGCACTCCCAACCTCCTGCATGGTACTGCGGTGTACCACCGGTGTCTTACGATACGGTACCGTGTGGTACCAACCACTGGCAAGCGTTCATTGGAAGAGGGCATGGTCGTGACAGCAGTGGCTGGCGACGCAGCTTACGTCGACATCGATCCGTTTCGGCGCCGGCTGCTCGACGGCCTCGCCGCCTCGATCGGCGAACGTGGGTATCGCGCTACTACCGTCGCCGACATCGTCCGGCACGCGCGTACCTCGAAGCGCACCTTCTATGACCAGTTCGCCAGTAAAGAGCAGTGTTTTCTCGAGTTGCTTCGCGCGGACACCGAGCAGCTGGCTGAAGAGATCCGGGCGGCCGTTAGTCCAGAGGCCGACTGGCATCGTCAGATTCGTCAGGCGGTCGAAGCCTACGTCGGCCACATCAAGTCCCGGCCGGCGATCACGTTGAGCTGGATCCGTGAGCTTCCTTCACTTGGTGCGGCCGCCCGTCCGGTTCAGCGCCACGGATTGGAATTATTGACCAGACTGTTGATCGACCTCAGTGGCAGCGCAGGATTCCGGCGCGCCGAGCTGGGACCGCTGACACCGCCGTTGGCGGTAATCCTGTTAGGTGGACTGCGGGAATTGACCGCGCTGGCCGTCGAAGACGGCAAAGACGTGGCCGAGATCGTCGAACCCGCGGTGACCGCTTCCGTAGCCCTGCTCGGCGCCCGACACTGAGGCGGCAACGTGGGCCCACCGCGGGCCTACGCTTTGCCCGGCTACGCTCGTCGCAGACCGCGGATGATGTGGAGGACTGCAATGCGCCTGTCGACTCGAAATCAGCTCAAGGGGACTATCACCGACGTCGACATCGGCAGTGTCATGGCGGTCGTCAAGGTGCAGCTCGACGGCAGCGATCAAATCATCACATCCTCGGTCACCAAGGACGCCGCGCTCAATCTCAATCTTGAAGTCGGCCAGGCGGCGACGGTGTTCATCAAGTCGACCGAAGTGACGATCGGCGTCGAGTAAGCGCGAGTCGAAGACTCATTCCGGGTCCCGAGATTACCTAGAGGGTCGCGGAAATCTGAACTTCACAACCCTCTGCGCAACTAGAACGCAGTGGCCTACGCCGCCATCGGCGGCCGCGCGGAGACTTGCTCGTCTTGGGCGGCCCGCTTCTTCGTCGGGAGGGTCAGCTTGAAGATTTTGCGGACGACGGTGCCGAATTGCCTCGGCAGTGACCCCGCGTTGTACGGGATGCCGTAGCGCTGGCAGATTTCGCGCACCTCGGGCGCGATCTCGACGTAGCGGCGAGCCGGCATGTCCGGGAACAGGTGGTGCTCGATCTGGTGCGACAGGTTGCCGGACAGTAGGTGAAAGAGCTTGCCACCAGTCAGATTTGCCGAGCCCAGAACCTGCCGGAAGTACCACATGCCGCGGGTCTCATTCGCTGTTTCCTCGACGGAGAACTCTTGCGTCCCATCCGGGAAGTGACCGCAGAAGATAATCATGTAGGACCAGACGTTTCGGATCAGGTTGGCCGACAGGTTGCCGGTGAGCACCAACGGCGCGAACGGGCCGGCCAACAGCGGGAAAGCGACGTAATCCTTCAGCATCTGGCGGCGGGTCTTGCGCCAAATGCCTTGCAGGATCACGCGTTTGTCGGCGAAGCTGATTTCCCCGGCGCGGATGCGTTCGGTTTCCAGTTCGTGCAGTGCGACGCCGTACTGGAACAGCACCATCAGCAAGAGTGCGTAGATCGGGTTGCCCAGGAAGTACGGCTCCCACGGCTGGTCTTCGCTCATACGCAAGATGCCATAGCCGATGTCGCGGTCCATCCCGACGATGTTGGTGTGGGTGTGGTGCATATAGTTGTGTGAGTGCCGCCATTGGTCGGCGGGACAGGACGTGTCCCATTCGAACGCACGGCCGGAAATCGCCGGGTCGCGCATCCAGTCGTATTGGCCGTGCATGACGTTGTGGCCGATTTCCATGTTGTCAAGGATTTTCGACAACCCGAGCATTGCGGTACCGGCCAGCCACGCCGGCGGCAGGATCCCGGCGAACAGCAGGGCACGCCCGCCCACTTCGAGGGCGCGTTGCGTCTTGATGACGCGACGGATGTAGTCGGCGTCGCGTTCGCCGAGGTCGGCCATCACACGTTCCTTGATGGCGTCGAGTTCGCGACCGAAGGCCTCGGCTTGCTCGGGGGTCAGGGTGATCTTGGGCTTCGACATGGAGCCTCCTTAATGAGCTGGGTTCGATTGAGCTATAGGGCGAGCTCGACATCACCGACGGGAACAGACACGCAGATTTGCACGTCCTCGTCGGGGTTGGTCGAGACGCCTCCGGTGGTGAGGTTGCGCACGACGCCGCTGGTTTTGCGCCGGGTGCAGGTGTGGCAGATGCCCATGCGGCATCCGCTCTCTGGTGCCAGCCCGGCCGCCTCGGCCTGCTCCAGCAGGGGCCGGCCGTCGTCGACGACGTCAATGCCACTGCTCGCAAACGTCACTCGGCCGCCCGACGGCTTAGCGGGCAATTCGACCGTCGGGGCCACGAAGCTTTCCGACTGCGCGTTCGGGCAGTGCTCGCGGACGGCGTCCACCAAAGGAACTGGCCCGCAGACGAATACCGCATCTGGTGACGGCATGGCCGCCGCCAGGTGCTCCGGCCCGAAGCGGCCAGTCAAGTCGCCCGCGCCCGACCGGGTGTACCCGTGCAGCACATGCACGTGGGCCATCGCGGCCAGTTCGTCGCGGTAGCAGGCCTCCGCGGGATTGCGCGCGTAGTGGATGAATGCGATGTCCCCGTCGTGGCCTTCAGCGACCAGTGTGCGCAGCATCGCCAGCACCGGCGTGATGCCGCTGCCGCCGGAGACGAACAGAATGCGTCGGGGACGACGAGCTGGGAGTACGAAGTCACCGCCGACGTTGCTTAGTGCTACCACCATCCCCGGGCGGGCCTGCTCGTAGAGGTAGGACGAGACCAGTCCGTCGTCGTGGCGGCCGATCGTCAACTCGAGGTCGCCTGCGCCTTCGGCGTTGGCAGGCGAATAGCAGCGGGTGTGCCGGCGCCCGTCGATCTCAACGGTGATGTTGACGTACTGGCCGGCCTTGACGGTGTGACCACAGAAGGCCGCATTCGGCTCGAGAGTGAGCGTGATGCTCCGCGAGGTGGTCCGGCACGCCTCGATGACCTTGGCGCGGGCTTCTCCCAGCGTCCAGGTCGGAGCCACCAGCTCGGTGTACCGGTCGACGCCGTGCGGCCCGGTGAGCAGGTCGACCAGGTCTGAGCCTAGGACCCGCTGAGCAAGCGTTTTAGTGAACATGCGTACACTGTGCGACGCGCTGCTGCAGTTCGTCAAGCATTTTCGCAGCTCTGTGGTAGGGTTCACACAGTGAACAGCCGTACGCCTACCTCACGGCCGCACCGGTCGGGGCACGGGCGTAACCGGGATAGCCCTTCCCGAGAGGAACGCAAAGAGGCGACTCGGCGCGCCATCGTCGGCGCAGCGCTCAAGCTACTCGTTGACCGTAGCTTCAGCGGGCTGAGCTTGCGTGAGGTGACGCGGGAGGCCGGTATCGTGCCGGCGGCGTTCTACCGGCACTTTGAGTCGATGGAAGCCCTCGGGCTGGTGCTGATCGACGAGTCTTTTCGCACCTTGCGCGATATGCTGCGCAGCGCCCGCGCCGGCAGGCTCGACCCGAACCGAGTGATCGAGTCATCCGTTGAGATCCTGATCGCCAGCATGGCCGAGCGGCGTGAGCACTGGCGCTTTATCTACCGAGAGCGCTCCAGCGGGGTCACCGTGTTGCGCTACGCCATCCGCACCGAGATCCGGCTCATCACTTCGGAATTGGCCACAGACCTCGCACGCTTTCCCGCCCTGACCACCTGGAGCACCGAGGACCTCAACATACTGGCGACCCTGTTCGTCAACTCGATGATCGTTATCGCCGAGGCCATCGAGGACGCGCAAAGCGCCGAGGCGCTGGAGGAGATCAGGCGCATCGCGGTCAAACAACTGCGGATGATCGCCGTGGGTGTCGCCGGCTGGCGCAGCAGCCCCTAGCGGCGATCGTAAGCGCGGCGAAGCCGGGCGCAGCGGGTCGCCGCGCGACAATCTGGCGTCAGGCGGGCACCGTGTCGGTTTCGCGGTCCCACGCTCGATGCTTGGCCAGTGCCGACGCGAAGGCTTCGAAAAACTCGTCCGGGATGGTGTCTTCGGCCGCGGTTGTCGAGACCACACCTTTTTCGGCCACCACCTCGGCACCGTCGGCAAGTTGCTCGGCGACTCCGGCTTTACGCAGCAGGTCAATTCCCGCGCCGAACGCCGCCACCGGCTTGAGGTGCTTGTAGGCCTCGGTGACGAAGTGCAGCGCATACCCGTCACCGGACAGCGTCTGCACCGAATCCGGACCGCACGGCACGACGACCGCGTCGTAGAGGACCGAGGCCATGGTGTTGATGGCGCGGTCGACGTCGACCTCACCGCCGGATCCGCCGGAGAGCGTCCCGCCTCCGGTCGGTGCCAGCACCTCTGCTATGGCGCCGCGTTTCCGCATCGCCTCGACGAACCGCTCCACGCCGCGCACGTCGACGCCGTTGGCGGCCAACACGGCGATCTTGCGGGTTTCGATGCTGTCGGTTGCGGTGTTGAGCTGCGAAAGCGCAGGCGAGGCCGGCAGCTTGTCGTCGACGGCCTGCTCCTCCGGATCGGGCAGGCCCAGTTCCGCAGCGACCCGGGACGCCAGGTCGTGGTCGACCAGGTTCAGCTGATCGACTACGCGGGAACGGATTTCGACAACCTCCACATGGCCGAGTTCGAAGGCGAACGCAGCCACGATATGTTTGGCCTCGACCGGTGACATGCTCTTCCAGAACATGCGGGCCTGGCTGTAGTAGTCCTGGAAGCTCTTGGCGCGTTGGCGGATCTTGTGGCCGTCCACCCTCTCGGTGTAGTGCCGGAAGACGTCCTCATCGGCCAGCGCGGGACATCCTCCGCCCAGCGAGTTCTTGAAATAGCTGGTTTTGCCTCTCGGAATGGCCATTTGGCTGTAGCCGTCGTGCTGGTTATTGCGGACATCGGCGACCGGCCGGTTGACCGGCAACTGGGCGAAGTTGGGTCCGCCCAGCCGGATCAGCTGGGTGTCCAGGTAGGAGAAGTTGCGGAACTGCAGCAGCGGGTCGTTGGTGAAATCGATGCCCGGCACCACGTTGGCGGTATGGAAGGCCACCTGTTCGGTCTCGGCGAAAAAGTTGTCCGGGTTGCGATTGAGCACCATCTTGCCCACCGGCCGGACCGGAACCTGTTCTTCGGGAATGATTTTCGTCGCGTCGAGCAGATCGAATGCAAAGTTGAACTCGTCGCTTTCCGGCACCAATTGCACGCCGAGCTCCCACTCCGGGTACTGGCCGGCTTCGATGGAGTCCCAAAGGTCGCGCCGGTTGAAGTCAGGGTCCTTTCCGGCGACTTTCTGGCATTCGTCCCAAATCAGCGAGTGCACACCGAGGCGGGGCTTCCAGTGGAACTTCACGAACGTGCCTTCGCCACGAGCGTTGACGAGGCGGAACGTGTGCACACCGAAGCCCTGCATCATCCGGAAACTGCGCGGCAGTGACCGATCCGACATCAACCACATGATCGTGTGCAGAGTTTCCGGCTGCAGCGACACGAAATCCCATAGGGTGTCGTGCGCTGACTGGGCCTGCGGGATCTCGTTGTGCGGTTCGGGTTTGACCGCGTGCACGAAGTCCGGGAACTTGATGCCGTCCTGGATAAAGAACACCGGGAAGTTGTTGCCGACAAGGTCGTAGTTGCCCTGATCGGTGTAGAACTTCGTGGCGAAGCCGCGGACGTCGCGAACGGTATCGGCGGAACCTCGAGACCCCGCCACGGTGGAGAACCGCACGAATACCGGAGTCTGCTTGCCGGGCGTGGTCAGAAACTTCGCGACGGTGTATTCGGCCAGCGAGTCGTCGTAGGGCTCGAAGTAGCCGTAGGCGCCCGCGCCGCGGGCATGCACCACTCGCTCGGGGATGCGCTCGTGGTCGAAGTGGGTGATCTTCTCGCGGGCATGAAAGTCTTCCAAAAGCGTGGGGCCGCGTTCACCGGCAGTGAGCGCGTCGTCGGTGTGGTCTACTCGAACGCCTTGCTGAGTCGTCAAATACCCGGTGGCCCGGTCAACGCGGTATTGACCTAGCTGCTCGTTTTTCGGGTTCTCGTCGTTGGTTGCCATCTGCGTCCTCTCGGCATTTCTCCCCCGAGGCTGGGTTACCCAAGTAGTGCATCAACAAACGATCAACGCTTGAGTCGCGGTGGCAGTGTTGAAGTGATTCAGGGCCGAAAGGACGCGAGATGAGTCTCAGAATGCGGGATCTGGTGCGCGGCGCACTGAATTCGCTGTGCTACGAACCCACCGAGAAACGGCTGCGGGTTTACCTTGCCGACGAGCCGGTTGCCGATACCCTCGACGCGCGGCTGGTCTGGGAGCCACGCCGGGTCGTCCCGACCTACGCGGTGCCGGTGTCAGACGTCTCGGCCCAGCTCGAACCGGCCGGCGGGGTCGTGCCCTTGAGCGACCAACCAGTCCTAGACCCCAGGAATCCCTTTACGGCGCATACCTGCAGCGGGGCTTCGTTCGACGTCGTCGTGAGTGGAGCGAGACGCACAGCGGCGGCGTTTCAGCCGGCCGATGCCGATCTGGCCGACTACGTGACGCTGGACTTCAACGCCTTCGAGTGGCGCGAAGAGGACGAACCCATCGTCGCTCATCCACACGACCCATTCCGCCGGATCGATATCCTGCACAGCAGCCGCCACGTTCGGATCGAGTGGGAAGGTCGCATGCTGGCCGAGTCGTCCGAGCCGATGCTGCTGTTCGAGACGCTGCTGCCGGTCCGGTTCTACCTACCGTCCGCCGACGTAGTCACTGATCTCGAGCCGACCGGCACCATCACCTACTGCGCGTACAAGGGCCGAGCGTCCTACTATTCGGTGCCCGACGGCCCAACGGATGTGGCCTGGACCTACCACGCACCGCTACATGACGCCGAGCCGGTGCGAGACCGGATCGCCTTCTTCGACGAGCGGGTAGACGTCATCGTCGACGGCGAACACCGGCAACGTCCGGTCACGCACTTCTCGCGTTGATCGGGCACCGTCTGGGATGCGGCCGCTAAGGGCCGTCACTCTCGTCGACGACGTCGTACAGCGAACTGCCGTCCTCAGGAGTCCCGTCGACCTGGCCGTAGTGTGCGCGGCCCGGCGGTTCGTCGTCCGACGAGCCGGTGAGCAAGTCGGGTTCTTCGGCGGCGAGTCTGTCATCGAGCGATTCACCCTCTCGCTCTTCACGTTCGGTCATCCCGAAGCGGTTAGCCTCGCTCCAGTCGTCGGGTGGGTCGACGACGATGTCGCCGTCGTCGTTGCGTAGCTCATCAGAATCGGTGGACTCGCTTGCGTTCAGGGTGCCGCCGGGGCCGCCCTCTTCGGGAAAGTCCGACGGGTCAACGAGATCGCCGGTGTCACTAGCCATGGTCACCGGTTGCCCGTAGCTTTCGGTCGCTAAACAGGTCTCAGACCGCGAGCTCAACTGGGGTTTTAATAGTCGCCGCTCCTCCTCGGCCCGTTCTCGGCCCGCATCGTCGCCGCTCCGGGCTTAATGGTCGCGGCTGTCGTTCCCTTTGCTACCGGGGCATCCGCCACATCGGCCACAGCGTCGGCCCACCGTTGGGCAGCACAATCTCACCGGTGACGGTGAAGCCAAACCGTTCGTAGTACGGCACGTTGTCGGGTTTGCTGGATTCGAGGTAAGCCGGGCAGTGCTCGGCGTCGCACCGATCTAGCCGCGAACGCATCAGCGCCTGACCGAGCCCCCGACCTCGGACGCTAGTGTCGCTTCCGATGGTGGCGAGATACCAGTGCGGTTCCTCGGGATGTTGGCGCTTCATTCCTTCGACCAGTTCGGTGAGCTTGCGTCCAAGCGTGAGCCGCAACCCGAAGCCGCGGATCAGTGACGGCGTCATCATCAGCTGCTCACGGAGCGAGTGTTTCCATCGGCCCGGCGGGTCCCAGAGTGCGGCCGCGCCGATACTCGGTCCGTCGCTGGCTACTTCCCCACCGCCGCCAGCGAGATGATGGTGCCGGGTCATCGTCGCGAAAAATTTCCGCAGATGCGCTGCACGCGCTCTGTCGTCGGGCATGATCCACATCGCAACCGGGTCGTCGTAGAAGGCGCGGCCCAGGACATGTGACAGCGCGGCGATATCGGCTTTGCGCACGGGGCGTGCCTCGATAGTCACACCGCCAGGCTAGTCATCATCGCCATGACTAATTGGATGTAGCGTCTCCAGTACAACGGCGCCGGGAGAGCCAACCATGTGGGATTTCGAAACAGACCCCGAATACCAGAAGAAGTTGGACTGGGTCGAAGAATTCATGGTCGACGAACTCGAGCCGCTCGATTTGGTCGCGCTGGATCCTTACGACAAGAACAACGCCGAGACGATGGCGGTGCTGCGGCCCCTGCAGCAGACGGTGAAAGACCAGGGCCTCTGGGCGGCGCATTTGACGCCCGAACTCGGCGGCCAAGGGTACGGCCAAGTCAAGCTCGCACTGCTCAACGAGATCATCGGTCGGTCGCGCTGGGCGCCGTCGGTGTTCGGGTCTCAAGCACCCGACTCGGGTAATGCGGAGATCCTTGCCTTGTTCGGCACCGACGAACAAAAGGCGCGCTACCTGCAGCCGCTGCTGGACGGTGAGATCACCTCCTGTTATTCGATGACCGAACCGCAGGGCGGCTCGGACCCGGGGTTGTTCGTCACCCGCGCGGAGCGCGACGGTGACTCGTGGGTGATCAACGGGGAAAAGTGGTTTTCGACCAACGCCCGTCACGCCACCTTTTTCATCGTCATGGCGGTCACCAATCCGGAGGCGCGCACCCGCGACAAGATGTCGCTGTTGATCGTCCCAGCCGAAACACCGGGAATCGAGATCGTGCGTGACGTGGGCGTGGGAGCCGAGTCCTCCAGCCACGCCACGCATGGCTATGTGCGCTATACCGACGTGCGGGTGCCGGCCGATCACGTGCTGGGCGGCGAAGGCCAGGCATTCGCGATCGCGCAGACCCGGTTGGGCGGGGGACGCATTCATCACGCTATGCGCACTATTGCGCTGGCGAAGTCAGCCTTCGACATGATGTGCGAGCGCGCAGTGTCACGCCAGACCCGGTTCGGGCGACTGGCCGACTTCCAGATGACCCAGGAGAAGATCGCCGACAGCTGGATTCAGATGGAGCAGTTCCGGCTGCTGGTCCTGCGAACCGCCTGGTTGATCGACAAACATCACGACTATCAGAAGGTGCGGCGCGACATTGCCGCCGTAAAGGTCGCCATGCCGCAAGTGCTCCACGATGTCGTACAGCGGGCCATGCATCTGCACGGGGCGCTCGGCGTCTCCAACGAAATGCCGTTCGTCAAGATGATGGTCGCCGCCGAGTCGCTGGGCATTGCTGACGGTGCTACCGAGCTGCACAAGATGACGGTGGCCCGTCGCACGCTGCGCGAATACGAGCCGGTGTCAACACTTTTCCCGTCCCAGCATCTGCCAAGTCGGCGCGCCGAAGCGCAAGCCCGACTGGCCGAGCGACTCGAACACACGGTCGCCGAATTTTGACGACGGCGCAGCGACTATGCCGCTCGTGTCGATAAATCGCACACCCGACCAACGCAGCCGGCGCGCAATGCACAGTCAGGCGATGTAGCGGACGATGCTTTCGGCCACGCAGGCCGGCTTGGGCGATCCCTGGATCTCGACGATCGTCGATACGGTCGCCTGCACGGCGCCATTGCCGAGGTCATCGACATCGACCAGAGAGCTTTTGGCGCGCACCTTTGAGCCGACCGGCACCGGCGCTGGGAACCGAACTTTGTTGAGTCCGTAGTTGACGGCGAGCTTGATGCCTTTGACGGTGTAAATCTGGTGCTGCAACCGCGGCAGCAGCGACAGCGTCATGAAGCCATGCGCGATGGTCCCGCCGAACGGCCCTTGGGCCGCTCGTTCCGGGTCGACGTGAATCCACTGGTGATCGCCGGTCGCGTCGGCGAAAAGGTTCACATCTTCCTGGGTGATGGTCACCCAGTCGCTTTGCCCGATCTCTTGTCCCGCAACGGCGGCAAGATCGGTGACGGATTCGAAGGTACGCATGGGGTCATCGTGCCACTTGGCGGTTGACGGGTTGGCGTTGGCCAGCCGGTGCCACGGGGATGTTTCGGTTGGGTTCCGGTTCGGGTAGCCACGCGCGAGACAGCCCGAGGACGGCACTGGAAGGAACGACGAACATGACCGGACAGCGCGGCCACAAGGCAGAGTCGGACGTCGAGCCGGAGGGCCATGAGTCACGTTCGCGTGCCGGCAGGGACCAAGAAGGCGGTTATGTGGGTCGGACCGGCGCCGACGACGCTCTCGATGTCGGCGAGACCGGAGCCGAAGCCCGCAGCGAACGCGAATAACCGACTCCGAGATGTTCGGGTGAGGCTGCTGCTCCTCTCCGATACCCATGTTCCGCAGCGCGCGAGGGATTTACCTGGCCAGGTATGGGATGAAGTCGCGGGCGCAGATGTGGTCATCCACGCCGGCGACTGGGTAGCACCGCAACTACTCGACGACCTGGAGGACCGGTCCGCCCGATTGGTGGCGTGCTGGGGCAACAATGACGGGCCTGCGGTGCGGTCGCGGTTGCCGGAACGGGCAGACGTCACCTTGGCAGGGCTGCATTTCACCGTTGTGCACGAGACCGGCGCCGCGAGCGGCCGCGAGGTGCGCATGTCGCGCCGGTATCCGGACAGCGACGTGCTGGTTTTCGGGCACAGTCACATCCCGTGGGATACCACCACCGAAACGGGGTTGCGCCTGTTGAACCCGGGTTCGCCGACGGATCGCCGTCGACAACCGTTCTGCAGCTACATGACCGCGACCGTTGCCAACGGCGCACTGATGGATGTTGTTCTCCATCAACTGGACAGATATCTCTGAAACAGAGGTATTATGGGTGCGGTGGAGTCGCACACCGACCTGGTCGCCGAGCTGTTCAGCGTCATCGGACGATTCCGCCGCCAACTGCGACGATCAGTCGGCCGCGGATTCGAATCAACACAGCTCACCGAATCCCAGGCCGAGCTGTTGCGGCTTGTCGGACAGCGACCGGGTATTTCGGTCAACGTGGCCGCCGCAGAGCTTGGGCTGGTTGCCAACACCGCCTCGACTTTGGTGTCCAAACTCGCCGCCCATGGCTTGCTCGTCCGAGCCGTCGACGCCACTGACCGACGCGTGTGCCGGCTGCGGCTCACCGAGCCGGCTCAGCGGATGGTCGACGCGTCGCGGGCCGCGCGCCGGGCGACGCTGTCCGAAGTGCTCGACAAACTTGATACCGGCCAGATCACAGCCCTGGCCGACGGATTGGAGGTCATCGACACCTTGACTCGAATGCTGAAGGAACGCCTCACATGAGCGCATCGGATTCGATGGCCGTCGAGTGTCGCCACTTGACCTACCGCTACGGTCAGTTCACGGCGGTCGACGATGTGACAATGCAGGTCCGGGCCGGCGAAACCATGGGTCTGCTCGGGCCCAACGGTGCGGGAAAGACCACGCTGGTACGCATGCTCATTACGTTGACTCCGGTGCAACATGGTGATTTACGTGTTTTCGGACTCGACGCACGCAAGCATGCCTTCGATATTCGCAGCAATATCGGCTATGTGCCGCAGCAACTTTCCGTCGAGCCGGCGTTGACCGGCAGACAGAACGTCGAGTGGTTCGCGCGGCTGTACGACGTCCCACGCGCCGACCGCGCCGGTCGGGTCGACGAGGCGCTCGACGCAATGCAACTGCTCGACGTCGCCGACCGGGTGGCCGCTACCTACTCCGGCGGCATGGTGCGTCGCCTTGAGCTGGCCCAGGCGCTGGTCAACCGCCCGTCGATGCTGATCCTCGACGAACCGACCGTCGGGCTCGATCCCATTGCCCGAGAGGGCGTCTGGTCGCAGGTGCAACGCATGCAGGCCGAGCTGGGCATGACGGTGCTGCTGACCACCCACTACCTGGAAGAGGCGGACGCGTTGTGTGATCGGGTCGCGCTCATGCATCGCGGTAGCTTGCGGGCGATCGGCACGCCGACCGACTTGAAGGCGACCGTGTCGCCGGATGCCACGCTGGAGGACGTCTTCCGCCATTATGCGGAATCTGACCTAGACGACGACACTTCGCAGCAGGGCTTCCGTGAGATCCGGTCCAGCAGAAGGGCGGCCCGTCGTGTCAGTTGAGCGCATTGCCGGAACGGATCTGGTACGCGCGCCGCAAGGACGGCGCCGTATCCGCGGAACATTGCTGAGCGTAGCTACTTTCGCGATCGTCGAATTGCAGAAGCTTCAGCACGACCGCACCGAACTGGTCACCCGGATGGTGCAGCCGGCGTTGTGGCTCTTGGTTTTCGGTACGACGTTCAGCCATTTACACATGATCAACACCGGATCCGTGTCTTATCTG
>JAFAQO010000302.1 GCA_019246375.1 Mycobacterium sp.
CAAAAAGATCCCCACGGTCGGTGTGCCAATCGCCTTCGCCAGGTGGCGAACTCCGCTGTCGTTCCCGACCAGCACGTCGCAGCGGGCCAGCACCCCACACAGCGCCGAATAGTCCAGCCCGCACAATATGGCAACCGCGCTGGCGTCGGTTTGTGACAGCCCCGCGCGGGCTCGCTGGGCGATTCCGCGCATCAGCTCCTGCTCGCCAAATGTCCCCAGGATGACCACACACGCTCCCTCTTCTACGCAGCTTCTCACCACGGCCGCGAAATGGTCTGCGGGCCAGCGGCGCCGGGCGTCACGGGCACCGGGATGGATTGCGACCAGCGGACCGGAAGACCGAGGCATAGCTTGTTCTGCGCGTCGGCGGTCGGCATCGGTCACCGCGATCGACGGTTCGAGGCGAACCGGCGGCGCCCCGGCCAGCCCGGCGACTTCCAACCAACGCAGCACCTCATGCTGATATAGCCGGTACGGAACCCATCGAGTCAGCGGCTCGGCGTCATCGGCACGCGCACCGACCGTCCATTTGGGGAGCATGCTCTTGATGAATGGATTCGACGACCCGCCCCCGCCGTGCAGTTGGACTCCCAGATCGATCGGGCGCTGTTCGATCCATTCCCGGAAAGCTCTCTCGGTCGGCGGCTCACCGCCGTCGTTCACCGGGTCGTAGATGCCCGGGACTGACGGTAGCGGCAGCGCCTCGCTCACCGGTGACGGACGGCCGGTCAGCAGCGTGGTATGCGGCGGCGCGCACACCAGCAGCAACTCCGCGTCGGGATAGGCAGCCTTGAGGGCCTCCATGGCCGGCACGGCCATCAGCAGATCACCCAGACCGCCGCCGCGCAGCACAGCAATACGCTGCACTCGAGGCCACGGCTGCTCCACGGGCCCCACTGAGATCTTCGGCACGGGCACGGCCGCCTCCGCAATCTGCGCATGCCGGATCGGCGCGGTCAACGAGCCGTCGGACTACGACCCGACTCGCATGGACGCGAATCGACTCCGGGGGTTACCCACCAGCGTTGCGCCGGAAACTCCGGCCACAGTCGGCGCGGGCTCTCTGTTGGACATACCGATCACAGAGACTTTGGCTGGCCGGGTTCGCTGTCCGGCAGAATGAGGCCGTGGGGGCGCAGACGGCTCTGGTATTGCTGCTCGCCGCCGTCGGCGTGATCGTGGTGGTGAACTGGATCAGCGAGCGCACCGGACTGCCCAGTGCGGCGCTTCTCACCCTTGTCGGCATTGGGTATGCGCTGCTGCCGGGCCCGAACCCTAGCCTGAATCCCGACGTCGTGATGACCTGCATATTGCCACCCCTGCTCTACAACGCGGCGCTGGAATCGTCCTTTGTCGGGATACGCCGCAATCTGCGCACGATCATCAGCCTGTCGGTCGTTCTGGTTCTGGTGACCGCGTCGTTAATCGGTGCCGCGTTCGGCCTGCTCGTCAGCGGTGCCACGTTCGCGGCGGGTACGGCGCTGGGTGCGTCGGTGGCGCCCACAGATCCGGTGGCCGCGCTCGCGGTTGCACGCAAGGTCGGTCTACCGCTCAACATGATCACACTCATCGAGGGCGAAGGGTTGTTCAACGACGCGACCGCGCTCACCACACTCTCGATGGCCATCGCAGTCGCCAGGGGTGCCGGATTTTCGATGCCGTCAGCAGTGGGGAGGTTCGTCCTAGCGGCCTTGGGCGGTCTGGTGGTGGGTCTGATGCTCGCGTTCTGCCGGCGTTTCCTCAGACGCTGGACACACGACGTGCTGACGGCCAATGCAATTTCCCTCGCCACACCGTTTCTGACTTATCTGGCGGCCGAGAAGGTCCACGCCTCCGGCGTGCTGGCGGTTGTGGTTTGTGGACTGATCGTTGGACACGACTCGCCACGATCGGAATCGGGAGCGAACCGGTTACAGACCAGAGCCGTCTGGCGATTGGTCAACTTCTTACTCGAAGGTCTCGTGTTCTTGCTGATCGGTCAGCAGTTGCCAAGCATTCTCGACGGCCTGCGCGGCTACGAACTGTCGACGATCATCGTGGCGATCACGGTTACCGTCGCAGTGGTGCTGTTAGTACGGCCGCTGTGGTTATTCCTCACCCAGTCGCTTCCGCGACCGCTACACACCCGGCTCGGAAACGTCTGCGGCACTTCGTCCAATGACGACGCCCATACGACGGCGGGTCTTCGCCAGCAGGACCGAAACTCGGAGCGACTCAGTGGCCGTGAAGTTTTCGTGCTGAGCTGGGCCGGCACCCGCGGCGTGGTGAGCCTCGCCGCGATTTTTACGGTGCCATTTGTCACCGACAGCGGCGCACCGTTTCCCGATCGGGATCTACTCCTGTTCTGCGCCTTCGTAGTCGTGCTGGTGACCCTAATCGGACAGGGAAGCACGTTCGGTCCGGTGGTACGTGCCCTGGGCCTTCAGGCCAATGCCGTCGACGAAGTCCGTCTGCGTAATCAGGCTCGCATGGCTGCGGTTCATGCTGCGCTCGACAGACTGGACGAGCTCGACCAACGGCACCGTGACGACGTTGGTACTCGGGCCATCGACGGCGTGCGCGAACAGCTATCCACCCGGCTCGAGCGATATCAACATCGACTCGATCTGCTGGAGTTGTCGGATTCCGATGAGATACCCATCTCCCCTGAGTACGAGGCCGCTGTCGGAATACGCCGAGCGGCCATCGATGCGCAACGCGATGAACTCGTGCGCTGGCGTGACGCCGGCATGCTGCCCGACCGGAGTCTTCGGGTGCTCCAACGTGAACTCGATCACGAAGAGGGCACGCTCCCGACGCGTACGCTGCGATCCCAGGGGCACAACCTCTGAAACGCGCCTGCTCGCGAATATGGCGAATCGTGGCGTAGACGTGCCCGAGGGGAATACGATTTTTTTTCGGCCCGATGCAGGTGCGGGCAGCTTGTCCCTCGGAGGAGTCGCGTCCCGGTTGGGAGGTGTCCGCATGGCTCACCTTGTGACCGATCCGACGTTCTACCGGACCGCTGCAGATGCGGCGGCCGCTCCTGTCGAGCAGCTCGCATACGTGGTGGCGTTCGACCGCACCGCGAAAGCGAACGACGCAATGACCGTCGTCGATGTGAATCCGGCCTCTGACAGTTACGGGCGGGTGATCGGCTGGAGCGACGTGCCCGGCCGCGGCGACGAGCTTCATCACTTCGGTTGGAACGCCTGCAGCAGCGCGCTCAAGCACGAGGGCCACGACATGGGCGGCCTGCAGCGCCGCTATCTACTCGTTCCAGGGCTGCGGTCGTCCAAGGTCCACGTGTTCGATACTCAGCCGGACCCGCGCAACCCGACCCTGATCAAGACAATCGATGCCAAGAGCCTGGCGGAAACCGCAGGCTACTCGCGTCCGCATACCCTTCACTGCGGACCCGACGGCGTCTTCCTTACCTGCCTGGGCGGCGCCGAGGGCAACGATGACGGACCGGGCGGGATCGCACTTCTCGACCACGAAACCTTCGACGTCTTGCGTGCCTGGGAGACTGACCGCGGGCCACAGCACTTCCACTACGACGCCTGGTGGCACCTCAATCAGAACGTACTGATCTCCAGCGAGTGGGGCAGCCCCTCGATGATCGAAAACGGTATCGTGCCGGAATTGTTGCTGGGCCAAAAGTACGGGCATGCCATCCATTTCTGGGATCTCACCAAAGGTGAGCACACACAGCGGGTCGACTTGGGAGCCCAGCACCAGATGGCACTGGAGGTGCGCCCCTCCCATGACCCCGACGCGAGTTGGGGCTTCGTCGGTGTGGTGATTTCCACCGAGGACCTGTCCGGCTCCGTCTGGCGCTGGCTCCGCAACGAGCACGAATGGAAGGTCGAAAAGGTCATCACCATTCCCGCGGAGCCCGCCGACCCGGACCTCCTGCCTCCTGTGCTCAAGCCGTTCTCCGCAGTGCCGCCGCTGATCAGCGACATCGATCTGTCGGTCGACGACCGGTTCCTATACGTGTCCTGCTGGGGTACCGGCGAGATGAAGCAGTTCGACGTTTTCGATCCCGCGAACCCCAAACAGGTGGGATCCGTGCGGCTCGGCGGAATCGTCGATCGCGCTCCGCACCCGGCGATGCCCGATATGCCGCTGGCCGGTGGGCCGCAAATGGTTGAGGTCAGCCGTGACGGCAAGCGGGTTTACTTCACCAACTCGCTGTACGGGGCTTGGGACGACCAGTTCTACCCGGACGGCGTAGGCACGTGGATGGCCAAGCTCGACGCCGATCCCGCCGGCGGGCTGAGTATCGAGGAAAATTTTTTCCCGCACGGTGAGGAATTCCGAGGGCTGCGCGTGCATCAGATCCGACTGCAGGGCGGCGACGCTTCGTCGGACTCCTACTGCTACAGCTGATCTCACCGCACCGCCACACCGCCGCCGACATCACTAGGTGTGCAACAGGCGCTCGACCGTGCCTATCCATTGCCACGTTGCGCGACAAGGACATACACCTGTTCCGCGATGCTTGCGCCGAAGAGGACGGCAACCGTCCACCACGCGCGAGGTCGTCGATCCAGATTCGCTACATCGCATACTCGGTAATCCTCTGAGCTGGGTCGACACCGTGGGTTGTCTCCCTTGGCCAGGTTCACGACTCAAGGGGTGTCGTAACTGCTAACTCCCACGTGACCCTTCCCTGGTCGAGTCACATGTTGGTTCAGGGGTGCGCGGCAACGAACGTCTCGTTCGACAGCCCGTCACCAAGCTCCTCGACATCGAAGGGCTGGGCGAGGCGGGTGCGAAGCTCATCGGGGTCGATGAGAAGGCTGATCTCCGCAGTTTGGCGAGCAAATAGCCGTCCGAAACGCGGGTAGAGCCAACGCATTACCGCCCGCTCCGCAGGGGTGCAGCGCGCTGCGCAGTAGCCGACGTGGCCCAGCTCGTCGGTGAGGATCTCGCTGTACAGCTGCTCGATCCGTGCGGCCACGTCTGGTTCGTTGGCGAATAGCTCGACGCCGACGCGGCGCAGCTCGTCGAACATCACACAGCCTGCCATTTCCGCCGCGCCCACGAATGGGAACCCGCGTCGCTCGGGGAAAAATACGGCGACCTTGACGAACTGGCGCATCACGAGCGCCGGCGGGACGACTCGGAATGGCAGGTCGAACATGTCCAGCACGTAGGCCAAAAGCCGGGTGTGATAGTGCTCCTCGAGCTCCATGTACACCCGCTCGGGTGGTGTGTCCTCGCCGCTGTTGAACCCGTAGGTCTCCCCCAGGCCCACCCCGAACCGCTTCGCCTGGTTCAGCTTGGCGGTGGCCAACAAAAAAAGCATTGCCCGGTCGAGACCCGGCTCGGGTCGACGGCGGCGCAGGTTCCGCGTGAACACATCCCGATCGCCCAAATCGATTGCTGCCCAGCACGAACACGAGCTCATTGCGGAGTTCTCGGGCCGCCGCCAGTGCGGCGCCGGAGCCATCCGGGTGTTCCAGCGGTGCGCCGAAAACCGCCAGATTCAACGCGGCGTCGCTCATCATCTTCTCCCCTACTGCGCTGCCTTGGTAGGTGGCTTCCGCGTCGCCAGTTAACGCGGTTGAGGCAAGCCGGCGGTCAGGATGGCGGCTGCCATGCAGTGCAGCGCGGTCAGCGCAAGCCGGGTGTCGTTGCTGGCGGGCAGCGCGAAGATCGGCAGGATGGACAACGTCAGCACCACCACCGTCAGCGTGATCCACGCGCGCACGGCGTCGCTGGCATGCCGCTCCAGCAGGCTGGACACCGCCCAGCCAGCCAGCCCGGCGAGCATCGTGGCCGCGATGACCATCACAACCGTGATGTGGCGTGCGCCTAACGGAGTTTGGAGGACATAGTCGATGTGCGCGAGCCGGCCGGCTGCCCATCCCAAGCCGGTCGCGGCCGCCGCGGTGACGACCGTGACGACCCGCCGGATGTGTCGGCGGACGCCGCTGGTTGATTGTTGTATAACCGTGTGTGACATGGCATTGCCTTCCTAGTTACCGACTGTGGTTGCGATCCTGCGGAACCCGGCCACGCGAAACGCGCGTGGTGTGCCAGTGCCGGATCCATTCGGCGACGCCGTGGGGGTCATCGCCCATCGGGTAGTGGTTGCCGCCGGCGATGATGTGCTGTTCGGCATTGGGAAACAGCTGCTTCCATCGCTTACCAAAACCGAACGGGTCGTTGCGCGAGCCGAACACGGTCAGCAGCGGAATCCCCGCTAACTCATCGTGTAGGGCTGCTTCCACCCGGCGCAGCAGGTCGCTTTCCTGTCGCAGCGCCTTGATGTAGCGGTGGGTGTTGCGGCGGGCCGACTGGTCCATCCCAGCCAAGAAGATTGCCCGGTCGGCGGCATCCCAGTGCCGGCCGGCGCCGAACGACGAGGCGCTGAGCCTGGCCGACCAGCCCGTCGCACCGCCGGACGCACGTGCCGGCGCGCTGCCCATCACGGCGACCATGGCCCGTAGCGCCGCGCCGGCGGGCTTCCACCCCAATGCATTCAGCGCGACCAGCCCCCCGATGCGCCCGGGGTGCTCCGAGGCGGCCGCCAGCCCGGCGGGTCCACCGACGTCGTGCATGATCAGCGTGATCCCGTGTAGATCCAGCGCTTCGATGACGGCGCTGATCGCGTCGCCTGCACCGTGCAGGCTCACTGGCGCATCCGGCTGTGAGCTGAGGCCACTGCCCGGCGCGTCGAGCGTGACGCAGCGGTACTGCCGGCTCAGCTCGACGAGCATGTCGCGCCAGATGAAACTCCAGCTGCCCACGTGCACGAACAGCAGCGTGGGTCCGGAGCCTACATCGGTGACGGCGATTCGTCCCGCCGGGGTGCTCAGCATCGCGGTTTCGAACGGCCAGCGCTCGAACGGCAACCAGTTGGGTCGCGCAATAGGGGTGAGCGTGTTCATCGCTGTCCTCCTGTCGTGATGGGCGGTGCTGGGGGTACGTCGAGCTCGGTTCGGGCGAAATTGGTGAAATAGTCGACGAATACGGTCAGTGCCAAATACACGAACGCCTCGATGAGCTGCTCGTCGCTCCACCCGGCGGCGGTCGCGGCGTCCCAGGTGGCGTTGCTGACCACGCCGGTGTTCCCCGCCGCTTCGCGGATCACCGCCAACAGCGCGGCGGTTCGGGCATCGTCAACGTGACCTGCGCGGACCGCCACGGTTTCTTGCGCACCCACCCCGGCGCCGAGTGCCAGCTGAGTAGCGATGGCCTGCGAGTAGTCGCCCCCGTCGACCACCCCGGCGGTCAGCATGATGGCGGCGCGAATGGCTGGATGCAGGGTTCCGTAGTCGCCGCCCGCGCGGCGCAGACCCAGGTAGGCCGCCAGGGTAGCCGGCGAGCGGGCCAGGTCGGTGTGCAAAGCCAGCAGCCGGCCCCCACTGGCTGCTTTGGCCTGTTGCAGCATCGCGGTTACCGGGTCAGCGACATCTCCTGTTGTTGTCGGTGCCGACATGGGCGGCGTCCTTTCTCGAGTGTGCGGCGGTCAATGGTCTCCGCCGAGTGACGCCTCCTAGGACGATGCGCGGGCGCTGCGTGTGACATACCGGTCCGATGTCACATCGGCATGCGCCGCCTCGTCCTATCCATCAACCGAAAGGAAGCACGACGAGGTGGGCCTTGATCACCGGTGGCACCGACGGGATCGGACGCGCGGTGGCCGGCCAGTTGGCTGCCGCCGGCAATGATGTGCTCATCGTGGGCACGAATAACACCGAGGGCATACGTGCCGAACGCGAAACCGCAAGAGACAGCGGCAATTCGCGGGGTGCATTTCCTGCGCGCAGACCTGACCCTGGCAAGCGAGGCTCACCGGCTCGCCGACGAGGTGAAAAGCCGGTGCGATCACCTGCACTACCTGGTGCACAGCGCCGGCATGGTCCGCGGTCGCCGAGCACTGACCGCCGAGGGCGTGGAGTCCAACTTCGCGGTCAATTACCTGAGCCGGTTCGCGCTGACCAACCGGCTGCTTCCGCCGCTGCAGGCCGCAAGCATGCCGGGGCGATCAGCCCGCATCGTGCTGGTCGGCGCCCACTTCTCCCGTAGCCGGCTGAATATGGCGAGAACGAATACGACGGGCTACCGGCAAACCCGACCGCGAAAGTCGAATCGACTAAGCCCGGACATTCGCCCACAGCGCCGCGGGGATTGGCGTAATGTCTGCAAGCCGTGGCTGATGCAGTCTCCTTCGTCGATGCGAACGGCCTGAAATTCGCCTATCTCCAGGAGGGCTCTGGACCTCTCGTGCTCATGCTTCACGGGTTCCCGGACACCGCGCATACGTGGGACGACCTTCGCCCCCGAATCGCCGCCAAGGGATACCGCGCGGTCAGCCCGTTTATGCGCGGGTACCACCCCAGCGCGATCCCGGATCGCGACACGGATCAAGAGACCTTGGCGCGCGATCCGCTTGCGTTGATTGAAGCGCTCGGCTCCCGTGAGGCCATCATCATCGGCCACGACTGGGGAGCCTCGGCCGCATACGGCGCGGCGGCGCTCGGCCCTGATCGAGTGAAAAAGCTGTTCGTCGTCGGCATTCCTCACCCAGCGGGGATCAAGCCGTCGCCAAAGAAGCTTTGGGGCGTCCGCCACTTCGCTTTATACAAGCTGCCGGGTGCACCGGACCGCTTCGCGCGCAATGATTTCGCGGCGCTCCCCGCGATCTATCGGCGATGGTCCCCGGCGTGGAACCCTGATCCCAAGGAGTTCGACGCCGTCCGCGCAAGCTTCTCGAACCGGGCGAGCTTGAACGCAGCGTTTGGTTATTACCGAAAGCTCTCGCCTATTCCCACCGCATCACTAAAGGCGCGGATCACGGTGCCGACGGTCGTCTTTGCTGGGCTCGATGATCCAATCGTCGAGCCGTCGGACTATCGGGGCGCCGCCCGGATGTTCGAGAACGAGTACATCATTGAGGAAGTCCGAGGCGGTCATTTCATGCATAGGGAGTATCCCGACGCGTTCGCCGAACGGCTCTTGGCTCATCTGTAACTGGGGAGTCTGCCGCGGAGTAGTCAGCGCGCGGAGCGCGTGTTTCGTGCGTGGGCGAGTCGGTAGGAGGGGCTGCCGGTCTCGATGAGCTTTCCGGCAACGTTAACCGGTCGACAATCGGCGCGCACAGTCGCGGGTCGTAATGTCTTTGCCCAGCAAGAAACGGCTCATTGGAGGCAATGGCGATCGCCGAGTGTTCCTTCCGCTCCGTGAGAACTGGGAACAGCAGTTCCGCGCCGCGCCGGTCGAGCTGCAGGTATCCCAGCTCCTCCACGAGGATCAGATCAACGCTCCCGCAGGTGTTAATCAGCTTGTCAGCTGCTTGTCGTCGGCGGCTTCGACCGGTTAATTGACCAGCTTGCTGGCCGGGGTGTAGCGGACCTGGGTAGCCGGTCTCGGCGGCCAGGGTGGCCAGCGCAATCAACAGATGAGTTTTGCCCGTTCCGGAGTCACCGATCAAGCACAACGGATGTCCTGCCTTGACCCATCCATAGTTGGCCAGTGGCCCGATGGCCGCGGGGTTGATGGCCGGGGTTGGCGTCAAAAGAGAACTCCTCCAACCGTTTTGGCCGGAGACTCGTCCCAGGACTTATTGCTCACCAACGGCAATTCCAAAACCGGATAACGACGAGGAAGGGACGCGAATGTCGGCCCGCACAAATTCCCAGGGATCTGGCCCCGTCTCGGCGATGTTGGAGGAGGTCAGGGTGGCGAGCGGGGGCCGGTTACTGGGCCTGCACACCGACCTGGCGCGCTCGCCGTCGGCGCTTGCGGCGTACCTGGGTTTGCGTCGCGCGGCCGCTGACTACGCGACACTGGACCCGGCGGTTGGCGCGGCGATCATGTTCACCGTCGGCGCGGTTGACCGCGGCGACTACACGCAAGCCGTCGCTACCCAACTCGGCATCCGGGCTGGGATGAGCGAGCAACAGACTATCGCTGCGCGGTCGGGGCAGGTCGACGATGTCGGTACCGCAGCGTTGTTGACCGTAATGCGGGAGGCCGCGGCGAACACCGGGGCTGTCAGCAAGTCCGCTTGGGATTCCGCGACTGCGGCCGGATGGAGCGACCAGCAGCTCTGTGAGGCGTTTGCACACCTGGCGTTAACCGTCTTTTGCGACTACTTCACCAACTACGCCCGCACCGCACTCGATGTCCCCGCCGCACCGCCTATTCAGCCATGACCGAACCGATCCGCGACATCGATGCGTTGAAAGCCTTCAATGCCAACATCATTGACCAATTCCGGGCCAATGCGGGCAAGGTCGGCGACCAGTTCGAGGGCGCCGACCTGCTGGTGCTGACCACGACCGGCGCGAAGTCGGGTCATCGACGACTGAACCCATTGCAGTCTGTACGCAGTCGCGGCGCGATGATCGTCGTCGGTGCCTACGCCGGTGCGGACGTTGACCCGGCATGGGTGCACAACCTGCGCGCCAATCCACGGGCACACGTCGAAGTCGGCACCGATTCCTTCGATGTCATCGCCCGCGAATTACCACCAGCGGAGCGCAAACACGCGTGGGCCCAGGTCATCGATGCCGAACCGGGTTTCGCCGAACACCAGGCCAAGACCAGCCGGGTACTACCGATCTTCGAGCTGCGGCCGGTGTAATCCCCCCACGCGACCCATGACGCCAGGGTCGTGTATAGCCGCACCGGCCGAACAATATGTTGTCCACTTCCCAATGTCACATTCGATTCGTCGTTGTCGTCCTAATCCGTATGAGTACAACCACATTCAGCAACGGAACCGGCCAACGGCGGGAGTCAGCGACGCTGCAACTCAAACTGATCGTCGGCAGCACCCGACCCGGCCGGACAGCCGACCGCGTACTGCCGTGGATGTCCGAGCGTGCACGCAGCGATGGCCGGTTCACGGTCGAGGTACTCGATTTGCGCGACTGGGACTTACCGATGTTCGCCGAGTCGCAGGCCAGCATCGGCGATCCCAGCGATCCGACGTATTCTAGTCCTGATGTGCGGCGATGGAACCACACCGTATCCACGGGCGACGCCTACATATTTCTCACCCCCGAGTACAACCACAGCATTCCCGGCGCGCTGAAAAACGCCATCGACAGCGTTTTTGCCAGCTACGCGCTGCGCAACAAGCCCGCCGGTGTCGTGGCCTACAGCGCCGGGCGCGTCGGCGGCGCCCGCGCAGTCGAACACCTGGCCCTGATCGCAGTTGAGGCCGAGCTGATCCCGTTGCGCAACGCCGTGCTGATCCCCACCGTGCACAACGCGTTTGACGCGTCTGGTGAACCGACCGATCCGCGCGTGGACACCGCCCTCGCCATACTGCTCGACGACCTGGCGTGGTGGGCAGAACTGCTGCGCTCTGGGCGCAAACGCGGCGCCCTCCCCCCGGCCGGTGCCCGCACCATGTCCCGTTCCGCACCGGCTGCCAGCTAGAAGGAGAACACCCATGAACGGCCCGCAACAATTTCAGCTGCCCCCGCACGATGGTTTCGTGGTCACGCACTTCCTTGTGGTCTCCGACCCGGACCAATCGCGCGACTACTACCGCGACGTGTTTGGCGCCGTCGTGGTCCGGGAGCGTTATCCGGTCATCCTGCAGCTCGCCAACACCTGGCTGATCCTCAACACCGGCGGTGGCCCTACCGACGACAAACCGACCGTCACCCTCACCGCACCGGCGGACCCCGACACAGTGAGTGCATTTCTGAATCTCCGCGTCGCCGACATCGAGCGTGCGCACCGCGAGTGGAGCGCGCGAGGCGCGCGATTCCTCACCGATCCCACCGACCACGGATACGAGATCCGTGCCTACATCCGAGATCCCGACGGCCATCTCATCGAGGTCGGCCAAGCGCGCAGCGGCTAGCTCGGTGGTGGGCCTACCGTGCGGCGATGTCACAATTTGCGGCGCCGTTTCGTCCATAACCAGTAAAAGGACGGCCTCGGCACTGGCCGGCACCTCCCAAGGAGCGCAGATGTTTGCCGATGAATCGTTCGACCTGGCGTGGAAGACCCATCGCGCATTTCTGGTCGATTTGGCGTTCCGGATCGTCGGCGACATCGGGGTAGCCGAGGACGTGGTTCAAGAAGCCTTCTTCCGCCTGATGCAGACCCGGCTCGACGACATCGACGACGAGCGCGGCTGGCTGATCGTGGTAACCAGCCGGCTGTGCTTGGATCACGTCAAGTCGGCGTCGGCACGGCGGGAACGACCAGAAGACATGGCCGCCCCAAGCCACCGCGAACGCCCCTCGTCATCCATCGATCCCGCCGATCGAGTCACCCTCGACGACGAGCTGCGGCTCGCGCTGCTGGTGGTGATGGAACGCCTCACACCCGCCGAACGGGTGGTGTTCGTGCTCCACGACATCTTCCAGCAACCCTTCGACGTGATCGCATTGACGGTGGGTAGGCCGTCAACGGCGTGTCGGCAGCTGGCCAGCAGGGCTCGACGCAAGATCTCCCAGTCCCCCAACGCCCGCCAAACCGTCGAACCGGCCGAACATCAGGTGCTCACCAGAAAATTCATCACGGCGTGTTCCACCGGCAACCTCGATGAGCTTCTTGCCGTACTCGATCCCAACGTCACCGGAGAGGTCGACACCCGCAAGGGCCTTATCGTCGTGGGCGCTGACAGAGTGGCGGAAAACATTGTGCGCTTCTGGGGTCGTCCCAGAACCGTCCTCGTGTCCCAGCCCCTCGGCGCGGAACCGGCTGTGTTGGCGTTCGTCAACCGAAAGCTTATGGGAGTCATCGTCCTAACGATGGGTGCCGGCAATATCACCAAAATCCATGTGCACGTCGACCGCTCAACGCTTGCGCCCTTGCGCGAGCAGCTCTTCGGCACCGCGTAGACACGTCACATTCTCGGCTGTCGCCTCGTCCCTAAG
>JAFAQO010000303.1 GCA_019246375.1 Mycobacterium sp.
GAGCGGGCATATCAGATGCTGTATGAAACCATGGATTAATGCCGACTGAGTCGATCAGCACCGGCGCGCGCTGGTCGATGGTGGCCATTTCGCTGGCCGTGACGGCAAGCGCTTTCGTCTTCATCAACGGCGTTGCCTTTCTGATACCGGCCCTGGAAAACGAACGCGGCACCCCGTTGGCTGAAGCCGGTCTGTTGTCGTCGATGCCGAGCTGGGGCATGGTGGCCACCCTGATCCTCTGGGGCTATGTGCTGGACCGCGTCGGTGAGCGGATTGTGCTCACGGTGGGCTCGGCGCTGACCGCGGCCGCGGCCTATGCTGCGGCGTCGGTCCATTCGTTGATGGCAATCGGTACATTCCTGTTCCTCGGCGGCATGGCGGCGGCAAGCTGCAACACAGCCGGTGGCCGACTGGTGTCCGGCTGGTTTCCGCCACAGCAGCGCGGACTGGCGATGGGCATCCGCCAAGCGGCGCAACCTGTGGGAATTGCTTTGGGCGCGTTGGTAATTCCGGAACTGGCTGAAAAGGGCCCTGCTGTGGGGCTGATGTTTCCAGCGTTGGCGTGCACGATCTCGGCGGTCGCCAGCGCCGTCGGAGTACTCGACCCGCCGCGGAAATCGCGCGCCGCCGCTACCGACGAAGAGCTGGCCAGCCCATACCGCGGGTCGGCCGTGTTGTGGCGAATTCACGTCGTGTCGTCGCTGCTGATGATGCCCCAGGTGATCACCGTGACGTTCATGCTGGTCTGGTTGATCAACGCCCAACACTGGTCGGTCGCGTCGGCCGGTGCGTTGGTCACCATCTCGCAGCTGGCGGGTGCGCTGGGCCGTGTCGCGGCCGGCCGATGGTCCGACCGCGTGGGATCGCGGATGCGACCGCTTCGCATGGTCGCCGCCGGCACCGCGCTGATCATGATGCTGCTGGCGCTGACCGATCACTTGGGATCCTCTATCGCGGTGGCATTCATGGTCGCTGCGTCGGTGTTCGCGGTACTCGACAACGGGCTGGAATCCACCGCGATAACAGAGTTCGCCGGGCCGTTCTGGAGCGGGCGGGCATTGGGCACCCAGAACACAAGCCAGCGGCTAGCGGCCGCTGCGGGTCCGCCGCTATTCGGTGCGCTGATCGCCGCGGCCGGCTACCCGCTGGCGTGGCTGGCGTGCGGGCTGTTTCCGTTGGCGGCGGTGCCCTTCGTGCCGGCCCGTCTGCTTCCGCCCGGGTTGGAGACTAGAGCCCGGCGGCAATCCGTTCGCCGACTTCGGTGGTGGAGAGCCGTTCGTTCCCGCGAGTGGCCAGGTGAGCTTCGACCGCGCGGTCTACTCGGGCAGCGGCGGCGTCTTCGCCGACGTGGGACAGCAGCAACGCCACCGAGATGATCGCCGCGGTGGGGTCGGCGATGCCCTGACCGGCGATGTCGGGTGCACTACCGTGGACCGGCTCGAACATCGACGGGTTGGTCCGGGTGGCGTCGATATTGCCGCTGGCGGCCAGGCCGATGCCGCCACACACTGCGGCAGCCAAGTCGGTCAGGATGTCCCCGAACAGGTTGTCAGTGACGATCACGTCGAACCGGCTCGGGTCGGTGACCAGATGGATCGTCGCGGCGTCGACGTGCTGATAGCTGACCTCGACCTCCGGGTACTTCTCGCCGATCTCCTGAACCGTCCGCCACCACAGCGCCCCGGCGAACGTCAGCACGTTGGTCTTGTGTACCAGGGTCAGCTGCTTGCGGCGCTGCCGGGCCCGCTCGAATGCGTCGGCCACCACCCGTCGCACCCCGAACCCGGTGTTCACGCTGACCTCGGTGGCCACTTCGTGAGCGGTGCCGACACGGATCGCCCCGCCGGTGCCGGTGTAGGGCCCTTCGGTGCCTTCGCGGACTACCAGGAAGTCGATCTCCGGATTGCCGGATAACGGGCTGGTCACTCCTGGATACAGCCGGGCCGGTCGCAGGTTGATGTGATGGTCGAGCTCGAACCGCAGCCGCAGCAGCAGTCCGCGCTCCAGCACGCCGCTGGGCACCGATGGATCACCGATCGCTCCGAGCAGTATCGCGTCGTGCGCCCGCAGTTCGTCGAGCACCGAGTCAGGCAAGGTCTCACCGGTGGCGTGGAAACGCCTTGCGCCCAAGTCGTATTCGGTCTTCTCTACGTCAGGCAGCACCGCGTCGAGCACCCGCACCGCTTCGGTCACCACCTCGGGACCGATCCCGTCGCCGGCGATGATCGCCAGCTTCATAACCGCCGCTCCTCCTCATCGCTTCGCTCTGCATCGTCGCCGGCGGGCATCACGACAGGTCAACCACTTCGAGTTTGTTCGCCGCAACGGCGGCACTGATGGCCACGCGCGCGTCGGCGGGTACGTCGCGGTCAAGTCGCAGCAGGATCGTTGCGCCTGGTCCCTCGGCGTCCTCGGATAGCTGCGCGGCTTGGATATTGACCCCGGCCGTGCCGAGCAAGGTGCCGATCTTGCCGAGCGCTCCGGGCTGGTCGATGTAGTTGATGACGAGGTTTGTGCCCTGGGCGCGCAGGTCGAAGTTGCGGCCGTTGATCTGCACGATCTTCTCCACCAGCTGTGGCCCGGACAGAGTGCCGGCGACATTGACGACCGAGCCGTCGGCGCCAACCGCTCGCACATCCACGACGCTGCGGTGATTGGGGCTTTCGGTAGCCGTGCTGATTTCAGCTGCGACGCCACGTTCCTCGGCTATCGCCGGGGCGTTGACGAATGTCACCTGATCTTCGATGACCGCCGAGAACAAGCCGCGCAGGGCTGAAAGGCGAAGCACAGCAACGTCTTCGGAGGCGAGCTCGCCGCGGGCCTGTACCGACAGCGACACCGGCAGCTCGTCAGACAGGGCACCCGCCAGCAGACCGAGCTTGCGCACCAGATCCAGCCACGGCGCCACCTCTTCGCTGACCGCTCCGGCACCGACGTTGACCGCGTCGGGAACGAACTCCCCAGCCAGGGCCAGCTTCACGCTTTCTGCGACATCGGTGCCGGCCCGGTCCTGGGCCTCGGCTGTCGAAGCACCCAGATGCGGTGTGACCACTACTTGGGGCAGGTCGAACAGCGGGCTGTCGGTGCAGGGTTCACTGGAGAACACGTCGATACCGGCGGCCCGGACGTGTCCGCTGCTCACGGCTTCGGCAAGGGCCGCCTCGTCCACCAGCCCGCCGCGCGCGGCGTTGACGATGATGACGCCCGGCTTGGTCTTCGCCAGCGCCTCCTTGTCGATCAGCCCGGCTGTCTCGGGTGTCTTAGGCAGATGCACCGAGATGAAGTCGGAATGCGCGAGCAACTCGTCGAGCGGCAAGAGCTCGATGCCCAGCTGCGCGGCGCGGGCCGGCGACACGTATGGGTCGTAGGCCACGATGTGGCCGCCGAACGCCGCCAACCGCTGGGCCACTAATTGCCCGATGCGCCCCAAGCCGACGATGCCAACGGTCTTGCCGAAGATCTCGGTACCGGAGAACGACGACCGCTTCCAGGTGTGGGCGCGCAACGACGCGTCGGCCTCGGTGATCTGGCGGGCCGCGGCCAACAGCAGCGCCAGAGCGTGTTCGGCGGCGCTGTGAATGTTCGACGTCGGGGCGTTGACGACCAGCACGCCACGCTCCGTGGCGGCGTCGACGTCGACGTTGTCCAGCCCCACACCGGCGCGGGCGACGATCTTGAGTTTGGGGGCCGCCGCCAGCACCTCGGCGTCGACAGTGGTAGCCGACCGCACCAATAGCGCATCGGCGTCGGGCACCGCCGCCAGGAGTTTGTCGCGGTCGGGACCGTCGACCCAGCGGACCTCTACCTGGTCGCCCAGGGCGGCAACGGTTGATTCGGCGAGTTTGTCGGCAATCAGAACAACTGGATGGCTCACCCGGCCAGCCTAATAGGGTCCGCTGAGCCGATGAACGTCACGGTGACGTCAGCGGGCTCGTTGGCAGGACGAGGCTGCGAAATCGTCCCCACCACAAAACGTCGATCGAGCCTTCGGTAGCTGCGCACAAACCTAAGATGTCGCCGTGACCAAACTCGCGATCATCTACTACTCGGCGACCGGTCACGGCACCTCGATGGCAAAGCGCGTTGCTGCGGCGGGCGTGTCCGCGGGAGCCGAAGTGCGCATACGCCATGTCACCGAAACCCGCGAGCCCCAGTCGTTCGCCAACAATCCCGCCTGGACGGCGAACTACGAAGCAACCAAGGATCTACCTGCAGCTACCGGCGACGACATCATGTGGGCGGACGCGGTGATCTTCGGATCACCGACCCGTTTCGGCTCACCGGCCGCGCAGTTGCGCACCTTCCTGGACTCGCTGGGCGGGTTGTGGGCCCAGGGCAAGCTTGCCGACAAGGTGTATGCGGGTTTCACATCCTCCAACACCCTGCACGGCGGTCAGGAGACCACGCTGCTCGCCCTGTACATCACGTTGATGCATTTCGGCGGCATCATCGTGCCACCGGGATACACCGATCCGCTGAAGTTTGTCGACGGCAACCCTTATGGGGTGAGCCTGATGTCGACCCACGACAACATCAGCGAATTCGACGACGTCACCGAGAACGCCCTCGACCACCTGGCCCGTCGGGTGGTGTCAGTCGCCGACCGCCTGACGTCGTAGCGCTCGTCGCGACACTTACACGACACGCCGAGAATCGTCGCCGCAGTCTAAGTTTCGCGGCGAAACACCCGCGTTATGCCGTTTCGGTGATCGGGCGGTCAACCCAGCTCATCAGATCGCGCAGCTTCTTGCCGGTGACCTCGATGGGGTGTTCGGCGTTGCGCTTACGCAGCTCGTGAAGCTGCTTGCTGCCGCTTTCGACGTCGGCGACGAGTTTCTTGACGAAGCTGCCGTCCTGGATGTCGCGCAGAATGTCGCGCATCCGCTCCTTGGTGTCGGCATCGATGACCCGCGGCCCGGATAAGTAGCCGCCGAACTCTGCGGTGTCGGAAACCGAGTAATACATCCGGCCGATGCCGCCCTCGTACATCAGGTCGACGATCAACTTCAGCTCGTGCAGCACCTCGAAATACGCCAATTCGGCTGGATAGCCCGCTTCGACCATCACTTCGAAGCCGGCCTTGACCAATTCTTCTGCCCCACCACATAACACGCTCTGCTCGCCGAATAGATCGGTTTCGGTCTCGTCTTTGAACGTGGTTTTGATGACGCCGGCCCGGGTACCGCCGATGGCCTTGGCGTAGGACAGCGCCAGCGCCAAGCCGTCACCAGACGGATCTTGTGCCACCGCAATTAAACATGGCACACCCTTGCCGTCGACGAACTGCCGGCGCACTAGGTGACCGGGGCCCTTCGGCGCGACCATCGCCACAGTGATCTGTGGATCCGGGTTGATCAGATCGAAGTGAATGTTGAGCCCGTGGCCGAAGAACAACGCGTCACCCGAAGCCAGATGGGGCTCAATGTCTTTCGTGAAGATATCGGCCTGGGCCGTGTCCGGAGCCAGCAGCATGATGACATCGGCCCACTTGGCCACCGCGGCCGGCGTGTCGACGTCGAGCCCCTGCTCGGTGACCTTATCCCGCGATTTGGAGCCCTCCTTCAACCCGACCCGCACCTGCACGCCGGAGTCGCGCAGGCTCAGCGAGTGCGCGTGTCCTTGGCTGCCATAGCCGATGACTCCGACCTTGCGGCCCTGGATGATCGACAGGTCGGCATCGTCGTCGTAGAACATCTCCACTGCTGCTGGTGCCACGTGAGTTATCTCCTTATCGATGGTTATTTGGCGCTGCCCATACCGCGCGGACCGCGAGATAGCGACACCAGGCCGGATTGGACGATTTCGCGCACGCCAAACGGCTCCAGCAAACGAAGCAGCGCCTCGATCTTCTCCGGAGTACCGGTGGCCTCAACAGTCAACGACTCCGGCGAGACGTCAATCACCTTGGCGCGGAACAGGTTCACCGCTTCGATCACCTGGCTTCGGGTACCGGCGTCGGCTCGAACTTTGATCAACGCCAGCTCGCGGGCCACCGAGTTCTCCTCGTCCTGCTCCACGATCTTGATGACGTTGATCAGCTTGTTGAGCTGCTTGGTGACCTGCTCGAGCGGGGTTTCCTCGGCGGACACCACAATCGTCATGCGTGACATGTTCTTGTGCTCGGTGCTGCCGACGGCCAGCGACTCGATGTTGAAACCGCGTCGCGAGAACAGCGCTGCCACCCGGGCGAGCACGCCGGGTTTGTCCTCGACGAGCACCGACAGTGTGTGAGTCGACGATCCAGTAGCGCTCATCAGGCGTGGCCTTCACTTTCGTCGTCGAAAAGCGGCCGAATACCGCGGGCAGCCTGGATTTCGTCGTTGCTGGTGCCGGCGGCGACCATCGGCCACACCTGCGCGTCGGCCCCGACGATGAAGTCGATCACCACCGGACGGTCGTTGATCGCGCGTGCCGCGTTGATGACGTCTGCAACGTCTTCTTCGCGCTCGCAACGCAATCCGACGCAGCCCAGCGCCTCGGCCAACTTGACGAAGTCCGGAATGCGGTGCGAGTGGGTGGCGA
>JAFAQO010000165.1 GCA_019246375.1 Mycobacterium sp.
TTGCGCCGGGTAGACCGACTTGATCAGGTAATGCGCGGTCATGCCCTTCAACAGCACCGACGCCGCCACCTCGTAGTCGATAGCCGGCGGCACTTGAGCCGTGAATTGCACTGGGGCGGCACAGAATTCGGCATAAGCACCAGAAGCGGCGGCAGTCACTACCCGGTCGCCGACCTGCAGCGCCGCCACACCGTCGCCGACGGCGGCCACGGTGCCGGCCACCTCGGTCCCGAGCACGAACGGCAGCTCACTGCGATATTGCCCTGACCGGAAATATGTGTCGATGAAGTTGACGCCGACGGCGTGGGCCTCGATCAGTACCTCACCTTCGGCAGGTGAGGGCCGCGGTTTATCGACATAGCGCATGACTTCCGGCCCACCGGTTTCGGCGACTTCGATCGCGTGCATGGTGACTATCATCCGCAGTTGTGAAGTCCCCATGAAGCTAGCCCGCCCTGACATTCGTCATCCCCGGATCGTGCTGGCCGGTCAGGTTGCCGGGCACGCTGAAGAGGACGGCCTGGTCGCCGCACTGCGCGCCCGAGGCCTGCATGCGCACTGGGCGTCGTGGAAAGACTCCGACACCCTGAACTCCGACCTGGTGATCCTGCAGGCAAGCACCGACTATCACGAGCGGCCCGATGAGTTCCTGACGTGGACCAGACGGGTGGCCAACCTGCTCAACGCACCCGATGTCGTCGCCTGGAATGCCGACAAGCATTACCTGCACGACCTGAAGCGGGCCGGGGTACCGACCGCGGAGCCAACAGCCGGCGAGACGGCGCTGGTCTTTCTCGGTGGGGTGCAGTCACATGCGTTCACCAGCGTGTCGCCGGTCGAGCCCGACTTCGAGATCTGGGACTTGGGCTACCGCACGCTCGACGCTGCCGCCGATCACTTCTCGAGCAGCCCAAACGAATTGCTCTACGCCCGCGTCGACGTCATCGGCGAACCGGGTGAGGCCCGGCTAGTTGGCCTCGATCTGATCGCGCCCCCGCTGGGGTGGCAGGTGCTCGACGACACCGTCCGCACCGACGCCCAGCGGCAATTCGCCCTGAGTGTCGAATCTGCCCTGGAGCGGCTGGGGCTGGGCCCGTTGTCGCATCGACGCCCATAGCGCAGCGGTGGCCGCAGTGCACAGGGCCGCGCCCGCGACATGCACGGCCACCAGTGCGGCCGGCACACCGGTGAAGAACTGCACAGTCCCTATCACCCCTTGCCCACACACCAGCACCAGCAGCACGCCAAGCCGCAGCAGTACCGGGCGCGGCGCCCTCACCGCCAGCAGCCCGAATCCCAGCCCCACCAACAGCGCGAGGTAGGCGACCAGCAGCGACGAATGGATATGTACCAGCGTGGTGATCTCGATCTTCAGTCGCGGCACAATCCGCGTCGCGCTCCGATCGCCGGCATGCGGACCGGCGGCCGTCACCAGCGTGCCTGCGAGCACTACCGCGGCCAGCGTCACCGCACTGAGGGCGGTGAGGCCGCGCAGCGGTCCTACAACGGTATAGGTCACGCCGGCCACATCGTCGGGCTCGCCGATCTTGACGTACAGCAGCACCGCCAGCCACACCATCGTCATCGAAGCCAGCAGGTGGATCGCGACCGTCCACCACAGCAATCCGGTCAGCACCGTGATGCCACCGATCACCGCCTGCGCGACGGTCGAGACCGGCATCAACCAGGCGTAGACCAGCACCTCCGCGCGCCGGCGTGGCCGGGTAACGGCCAGCACCGCCAGCACCGCGGCGATGACCACCGCCAGCGTGACCATGCGGTTGCCGAATTCGACGGCCTGATGAATACGCGGTACCTCGGTGACCGCCACCGGAGTGAAGCTTCCAGGAAAGCATTGCGGCCAAGTCGGGCAGCCCAGCCCCGAGGCGGTGACGCGGACGATCGAGCCGGTGAGGGCAATGCCGCCCTGGGACACGATGACCGCGGCCGCGATCGCGCGCTGCACCCGCAGGCTGGGAGACGGAAGTAGGTCCACCAACCGCAGCAGCACCCGTCCGACTGTCATGATGCGCCGCTCCTCCTCATCGCTTCGCTCTGCATCGTCGACGGCGGTCATCGCCATGGTGGTCACCGAACCGATGGTAGGCGACCGTGAACTACACGGCGTAGTAGGGACATGCTCGCTGAACGCGAGGCAGCGCGGTCATCAGGTGAAGCGGAACCAGCGCAGCGCCGCAAGCGCCGCCAGTGCGCCCCAGACAGTCAGCACGACGACCCCGAACCAGTCCACCGACACGCTCATCGCCTGGGACAGCGCTTCGGTCAGCGCGCCTGACGGGGTCAGCCGGGCAACCCACTTGACCGCTGTCGGCACCATCTCCGTGTCCACGGTCAGCGCGCCCAACCCGGCGAAGACAAACCACAGCAGGTTCGCGACGGCGAGCACGATCTCGGCGCGCAGCGTGCCGCCCAGCAGCAGGCCGAGGGCGGCGAACCCGGCGGTCCCCAGCGCGATGATCAGCGCGCCCAAGCCCAAACCTGCGAGCTCCGGGCGCCAGCCGAGGGCAATAGCGATGCTGCCCAAGATGATTGCCTGCAGGAACACCACCGCGACGACCGCCAGCGATTTGCCGGCGACGATTCCCCAGATCGGGAGCGCGGTGGCGCCCAGCCTCTTCAGCGCGCCGTAGCGCCGATCGAACGCGACTGCGATGGCTTGGCCGGTGAACGCGGTGGAGACCACCGCCAGCGCCATGATCACCGGAACAAAGGTCGCGGCCCGGTTCGGCCCGAACGAGCCGAGCGGCAATAGCGTTAACCCGACCAACAGGGTGATCGGGATGAACATCGTCAGCAACAGTTGCTCGCCATTGCGCAGCAGCAGCTTCAACTCCAGCGCTGATTGCGCAGCCAGCATGCGCGGGACGGTGTTCGGGCGGGGGTCGGGTGTGAAGGTGCCGGCCGGAAACAGGGGCTGACTCATGAGCGCCGCTCTTCCCCCGCAAGCGGGCCGGGTCCCCACCGCAAGGTAGGGGAGTGCCCCCACCTCATCGCTCGGGCTAGATTGTCGCCGGCGCAACTCATTGCCGTAGCTCTCTACCGGTCAATTCCAGGAAAACATCCTCCAGGCTGCGCTGTTCCACCCGCATGTCGGTGGCCAGCACATCGATCTGGGCGCACCACGCGGTGACCGTCGCCAGCACCTGCGGATCGACCGGGCCCTCGACCAGGTATTCGCCCGGTACCACTTCGCTGGCCTTATAGTCCTCCGGCAGCGCCGCAATCAGCAGCGACAGGTCAAGCCGCGGCGGCGCGCTGAACCGCAACTGGTCCTTCGCGCCGCTGCGCATCAGTTCCGCGGGTGTTCCCGCCGCCACGGTCACTCCGTGGTCGATGATGACGATCCGATCAGCAAGTTCCTCGGCCTCTTTGAGTTGGTGAGTAGTCAACACAACAGTCACGCCGTCGCGGCGGAGTGCGTCGATCAATTCCCACACCAGTACCCGGGCGTGCGCATCCATGCCTGCGGTGGGCTCATCGAGGAAAACCAGTTGCGGCCGGCCGACCAGCGCACAAGCCAGCGCAAGCCGCTGCTGCTGCCCGCCGGAGAGCCGTCGATACGTGGTGCGCGCCGCTTCGGTGAGACCCAACGTGCCCAGCAACCATTGCGGGTCCAGCGGGTTGGCGGCGTAAGCCGCTACCAGGTCGAGCATTTCCCCGGCCCGCGCCGCGGGATACCCGCCGCCGCCCTGCAGCATCACGCCGATGCGTTCGCGCAGCTGCGCGTTGTCCGCGATCGGGTCCAGCCCTAGCACTTCGATCGTGCCGGCATCCGGGCGTATGAAGCCCTCGCACATCTCGACCGTCGTCGTCTTGCCCGCGCCGTTGGGGCCCAGCAGAGCCAGCACCTGAGCGGCATGCACGTCGAGATCGAGGTCGGCGACCGCGGTGATCGAGCCATACCTTTTGCCGACCCCGCGCAACCGTAACGGGACGTCGGGAACTTTTGGAGCCGAGCTCACGAAGAATCAGCGTAGGCGTCTGGCACTGCTGTCGGCCGCGGGGCTTCAGCGGCCGGCGCCGCATCCGGCGCCACCGCTTCCCGCAGCAATTCCCGTCCTTCGCTTGGCAGCCGGCGCCACGGCAGCTGCGAATACGTCAAAGCGATGAGTAGTGCGACGATGACGGTGCTGGCCAGCGTCGCGTCCAGAATCTGGAACAGCGCGAAGCGGTCGCCGTTGGCGGTGGGACCGAAGACGCCGACGATGAACGTGACGCCGATCGCGGCTATCCGGAAGCCGGGGCGGGTCGCCCAGGCGGCCAGCGGAATGATGGCCCACAGCAGATACCAAGGCTGCACCACGGGAAACAGCAGCACCGTGACGCCCAGCGCGACGCCGAGCCCGCCTACCGGATGTAGCCGGCCGCGCAGCACCGCGAACAGCAGCCAACCCACCATCACCGCGATGATCAGCACACCGATGCCACGGGTCAGCGACAAGACGGCGGTGGTGTGATCACCCAGGCCAAGCAAAATCCCTGCCTGACCGGTACCGAGGGCCAGCAGCGTCGGCGGTGACATCCAACTGCGTACCACGTTGGCCGTGCCCAGCGTGAAGATCCAGCCGAAGCCGAGTCTGCTGGCCCAGCCGACGGCGGCCATCACGGCCAATGACAGCCCCGCCACTGCCCCGCCGACCAGAAGAAACGCCCGCAGGTTGCCACCGCAGCGGTAGGCCAGTGCCATCGCGACAAATCCCAGCGCCAGCAAGGATGGCAATTTCACTTGCGACGACAGCGTGATCAGTACCACACCGGCCAGGAGCAGGCCCAACGGCTTCCAGTCCGCGGTGGGTTTTCGCGGCAACAGGCGTGGCGAGTCGACGGCGCGTAGCGCGACCTCGGTACCGGTCAGCATCAGGCCGAGCATCAGCGCCTCGTTGTGGATGCCGGCGACCAGATGCATGATCAGCAGGGGATTGGCTGGGCCGAGCCAGAGCGCGCTGACTTCGGCGACGCCGCAACGGCGGGCCAACCGTGGAGTGGCCCAGACAATGAGGCCGACGCCGGCCAATACCACCAACCGGTGGCACAGCACGGCGGCAACAATGTTTTCCCCGGTCAGGGCGGAGATCGAGCGACCGATCCACAAGAACAGCGGACCGTAGGGCGCCGGCGTGTCCCGCCACAGGCTGGGCACCGACAGCGTGAACACATGGTCGAGGCCCAGCGCCCGGGCCGGACCGGTCCGATAGGGGTCGATGCCCAGCCTGGAGATCTGACTCTGCGCCAGATAGGAATAGACGTCCTTGCTGTACATCGGCGGCGCCGCCAGCAGCGGAAGCGTCCACAACAGCAGGGTGCGGTCGAGATCCCCGCGCGACATCCGTTGGTTGCCTAACGCGAACCGGCCCAGCATCAGCCAGGCCAGCGCCATCATGACCGCGCCGGTCGTGGTCATCGTCAACGACACAGTCTGAATCCGGGACGGCAGGTTCAGCAGCCGAACCCCGAAGGTCGGGTCCTGGACCACCGGCCTCGCCCCGGCGCCCAACGCACCGATTGCCATCAGCACGGTGCCGGTGGCCCCGAACAGCCGGGTGCGTCGCAGTGCGACGAGTTCGGCATCGTTGAGCGGCGAGCCCACCACCGGCTCGTCACCGTGCCAGCGGGCGATCGACGAGCTCAGCGTGCGTTGGCGGGCAGCCACTTGAGCAGCGTAACCGCCACCCCGGAAACGCCGGGGGAACCCACCGGCTGGACCCGTCGCAGGAATTTTGTCACACTGGTGTTGTGAAATTCCGTTCGGACGCGGGAACAGGCGCAGCCGTAGCCTCGACCCACGACGGCCACACCCGAAGCGCCGTCGTGCGGTTGTTGCTGGAGTCCGGATCGATCACGGCCGGGCAGATCGGGGACCGGCTGGGTCTGTCCGCCGCGGGTGTGCGGCGCCACCTGGACGCGCTGATCGAAGCCGGTGAAGCGGAAGCGGTGCCGGCGGCGGCTTGGCAGCAGGTGGGACGGGGCCGCCCGGCCAAGCGTTACCGGCTGACCGCCGTCGGGCGCGGCAAGCTGGACCACAGCTACGACGACCTGGCGTCGGCGGCGATGCGCCAGCTCCGCGAAATCGGCGGGGAAGAGGCGGTGCGCAGCTTCGCCCGTCAGCGCATCGACGCGATCTTGTCCGACGTGGAGGCGCCCGAGTCGACCGGAGACGCCGATCTGGAAGCCGCTGCCGAGCGGATCGCCGGTGCGCTGAGCAAGGCCGGCTACGTCGCGACGACCACGCGGGTGGGCGGGCCGATTCACGGTGTGCAGATCTGCCAGCACCACTGCCCGGTGTCGCACGTCGCCTCGGAGTTCCCGGAACTGTGCGAAACGGAGCAACAGGCCATGGCCGAGGTGCTCGGGACGCACGTGCAGCGGCTGGCGACGATCGTCAACGGCGACTGCGCCTGCACCACGCATGTCCCGCTCACCACGACCGAAGCCAAACCCGCACTTCGACGCACA
>JAFAQO010000308.1 GCA_019246375.1 Mycobacterium sp.
CAAGACCGGCCTGCAGGAGCTTGCCCGTGGTTTGGCGGATGCCGGTGTTGAGATCGTCTCCACCGGCGGCACCAAGACGGCGCTGGCGCAGGCCGGCGTGCCGGTGACGGCCGTCGCCACGGTGACCGGCTTCCCCGAGATCCTCGAGGGGCGCGTCAAGACGCTCCACCCGCGCATCCACGGCGCCATCCTCGCCGACCGCAACAAGGAGGCGCACCTCGCCGCGCTCGTCGAGCACGGCATCGAGCGCATCGACGTCGTCGCCGTGAACCTCTACCCGTTCCGAGAGACGGTACAGGATCCGGCGACGACGCTGGCCCAGGGCATCGAGCAGATCGATATCGGCGGCCCGTCGATGGTGCGCGCGGCGGCGAAGAACTATCCCAGTGTGGCGGTGGTCACCGACCCGTCCGGGTATGACGGTGTGTTGGCCGCGATCCGTAACGGCGGATTTACCCTCGCGGAACGTAAGCAGTTGGCTGCGTTGGCTTTTCGGCAGACTGCTGAGTACGACGTCGCGGTCGCCGGCTGGATGGAGTTGACGCTGGCGCCCGAGCAGCCACAAGTTGCACTTCCCCGCTGGTTCGCCGGCACATGGCGACGCTCGGCGCTGCTGCGCTACGGCGAGAACCCACACCAGCAGGCGGCTCTCTACGGCGACGCAAGCGCCTGGCCGGGGCTGGCGCAGGCCGACCAGCTGCACGGAAAAGATATGTCCTACAACAACTTCATGGACGCCGACGCGGCCTGGCGGGCTGCGTTCGACCACGAGCAGATATGCGTGGCGATCATCAAACATGCCAACCCGTGCGGGATTGCCATCTCATCGGTCTCGGTCGCCGACGCACACCGGAAGGCGCACGAATGTGATCCGCTGAGCGCTTTCGGTGGCGTGATCGCGGCCAACGCTGAGATCACCGTCGAGATGGCCGAGTATGTGAACACGATCTTCACCGAAGTGATCGTCGCGCCCGCCTACGCGCCGGGTGCGGTCGACGTGCTGGCCCGCAAAAAGAACATTCGGGTGCTGGTGGCCTCCGAGCCGCTCCGCGACGGCACCGAGCTGCGGCAGGTCAGTGGCGGGCTGCTGATTCAGCAACGCGACCGCCTCGATGCGCCGGGGGACAACCCGCTCAACTGGACATTGGCGGCCGGATTAGCGGCCGGGCCGGCCATGTTGGCAGATCTGGTGTTCGCGTGGCGGGCGTGCCGAGCGGTCAAGTCGAACGCGATTGTGATCGCCGCCGACGGCGCGACTGTGGGCGTCGGCATGGGGCAGGTCAACCGGGTCGACGCCGCGCGGCTGGCCGTCGAGCGCGGCGGTGAGCGGGTGCGCGGTGCGGTCGCGGCCTCCGACGCCTTCTTCCCGTTCCCGGACGGACTGGAGACCCTGGCAGCTGCCGGGGTCACCGCGATCGTGCACCCCGGCGGCTCGGTGCGCGACGACGAGGTGACCGCCGCGGCGGCCAGCGCCGGTGTGACGCTTTACCTCACCGGGGCACGCCATTTCGCCCATTGACGGCTGGGTAAGCCAGCACACCATGACGCATGTCCGCGGGGCGTCTAGCGTGGAGTAGTGACTTCACCTAAGTATCTGCCTCGCACTGTCGGCGAATTGCGTGCCGCCGGGCACCGCGAGCGGGGCGTCAAGCAGGAAATCCGGGAAAATCTGCTGACCGCGCTGGCCGAGGGCGACAACATCTGGCCAGGCATCCTCGGGTTTGATGACACCGTATTGCCGCAGCTAGAGCGGGCACTGATCGCGGGTCATGACTTCGTGCTGCTGGGCGAACGCGGACAGGGCAAGACTCGTCTGCTGCGGGCGCTGGTCGGGCTGCTTGACGAGTGGACACCCGTGATCGACGGAGCCGAGCTGGGTGAGCATCCGTACCGGCCGATCACGCCCGGGTCGATCCGGCGGGCCGCTGAGCTCGGCGATGACCTGCCGGTGGGGTGGAAGCACCGAAGCGAGCGTTACACCGAGAAACTGGCCACACCCGACACCAGCGTGGCGGACCTGGTTGGTGACATCGACCCGATCAAAGTCGCCGAGGGCCGCACCCTGGGCGATCCGGAGACCATTGCCTACGGCCTGATTCCCCGGGCGCATCGCGGCATCGTCGCGGTCAACGAGCTGCCCGACCTGGCCGAGCGCATTCAGGTGTCGATGCTCAACGTCATGGAGGAGCGCGACATCCAGGTCCGCGGTTACACCTTGCGCCTGCCGCTGGACGTATTGGTGGCCGCCAGCGCAAACCCGGAGGATTACACGAACCGCGGTCGCATCATCACTCCGCTCAAAGACCGGTTCGGTGCCGAAATCCGCACCCACTACCCGCTCGAACTCGAGGCCGAGGTGGGCGTCATTATGCAGGAGGCGCACCTGAGCGCGCAGGTGCCCGACCACATGACGCAGGTGATCGCGCGGTTCGCCCGCTATTTGCGGGAATCCCACTCGGTCGATCAGCGGTCAGGCGTTTCGGCACGGTTCGCGA
>JAFAQO010000407.1 GCA_019246375.1 Mycobacterium sp.
CATCCGCCAGTCCAGCCTAAAGTTCGGTCCGAGCACGGACCAGTCCAGCACCGGCTTCGGGGATGTCGAGACCATGGCGAAAGCCGTTCGGACAGCAGCGGACTTGGGTGCATCGGTGATCAACATCTCCTCGGTTGCCTGCGTCCGGGCCGACTCGGTGCTCGATGACCGCGCGCTTGGAGCCGCACTGGCCTACGCCGTCGACGTCAAGAACGTCGTCGTGGTCGCCGCCGCCGGAAATACCGGCAGGACTGGGCAATGCCCGGCACAGTCGCCCCAATCCACCTGGGACACGATAACCGTCGCGGTCAGCCCGGCCTGGTACGACGATTATGTCCTGACAGTTGGCTCGGTGAACAGCGAAGGCGCAGCTTCGACGTTCACCCTCGCCGGTCCATGGGTAGATGTCGCGGCGCCTGGCGAGGCAGTGACATCACTCAGCCTCGTCGGCGACGGGACAGTGAATAGCTTTGGGGAAGAGGGCGATCGCACGCAGTTATCCGGTACCAGTTACGCCGCACCGGTGGTCAGCGGAGTCGCAGCGCTGATCAGATCCCGGTTCCCGGAGCTGACGGCAAGGCAGGTCATGCAGCGCGTCAAGGCCACCGCGCATCACCCGACCGGCGGGTGGGATCCGATCGTCGGAAACGGATTGGTGGATGTCTTGGCCGCGGTCAGCAACGATGCGCCGCCGCCGGCCCCTCCCCGACCACACGAAACACCTCTGCCGGTTACGCCGCCGACCACGTCCGAACCGAAAAGCCCCCGGCGTGCAAGAGAAATCGCATTCACCGGCGCGTCATTCTGCCTTGCGGTGCTCGGGCTCGCACTGGCCGCGGGGTTAGCGACTGCCCGGCTACGGCGGTTGGGGGCCCAACCCGGACCCGACGGTGACGGTGTCCCGAGCGACTAACGCGTTCTGCCGGCTCAGCTCCGGCCCCTGCGGCAATGCGGCCAGCACAGGCCAGGGCGCCGCGACCGCGGTCGAGGGTAGGCCGAGGTCACGTGCCGTTTCGTCGTCATGGATGCCGAACCGTACTCCGGAATCTGTGACGAGATATCGCGCGCCGCCACGGGGCTTGTCACCAGACAGAGCCGTGGACCGCACATATGCGTGACGGCCCGCCGGCAGGTGAACCGCGTCCAGCGCCGGACCGCCTTTGTCCGCCTGCGCCAACATCACCGGCACCTGATCGGACGGTACCGGCAAACCGCCACCCGCCAGGAAGGAGATGTCGGCACGGCCTGCACGGTGGGGAGCCCAGGTGACACACAGCGTTGTGTCGCCGCGAGTCAACGGCGCGTGCGCCTGATCGGGATAGGTGGACACTGGCAGTGCATTCACGGTTGCGCTGCTGCGGATGACGTCAGGGGCAACCGAGATAATGCTGCGGGCGCCCTGTGAATCGCTGAGCCGCAACAGGTCTGCGGCGACCTGACCGACCCGCTGCACGCCCGCGGGCAGAACGACGTAGTGCTCGTCGCCGGCAGTGCGTGTCACGCGAAGCACGCTGCCGACTGCAAACCCGGACAGTGCGCCCGGTCCACGGCCACCGGCGCCGGTAATCCGCGGCACGGTTATCGGCGGCCCCTCGGGCACGGCATTGAGCAGCAATCGCGAGACCTTCCGCGGCTCTTGGCTTTCCAGCCGCAGGGCACGCGCGACGATCGGGTCGGCAAGGTTCACCACCGCTCGCTGTCCGTCGTATAGCAGGTAGCTTGGCCCGTGGGCATCGGTAGTGACCAGGATTGTCTGCTCAGAAACTAGCCGCCGGACAAGCGGACCGTCGGCGAGCCCGACGACGGCCGTCGTGACCAGCGGCGTGCTGCCGTCGCTGTCACAGATGGTCCAGGCTGATTCTTCGGTGGACAGCGACTGGCCGAGATATTGCGGAGCGCCCGGAATACCCAGCAGCGGACCGCGTTTGGCCGGTACCAGCGCCGACTCAGGGACCAACTGCGGGTTGATGTTCGCGCCGGCGACTAACCGAGCCGATGCCAGATTCAATACCGGATGCCACATTTCGCCTACCCGGACATACAGCGCTCCGGATTCCCGGCCCATCACGATCGGCGCGTCTGGAAGCGCTGCGTTCGGCCGCAGCAACCCCAAGATCGCACATCCGGCCACAGCGATGGTCGCCAGCAGACCCCCCGCAACCAACGAGAATGCGTGTGCGCGGATGGGTTCGTTGACGGTGCGAATGTCGCGGCGCAGCAACGCGCATTCCATGCGACGCTGGAGAAACCGATAGCCACTGACGTGCAGCCACGTTGTCGGTGCCCGCGCCATGAAAAACCCCCGGGTCGGTTCAGCTCACGATAAGCCGTAGCTGAAAGCTGCTGCGCCGTCAATCCACAGGTCACGCTGGTAAGCGGCTCGAATCGCGGCACGGTGCGGTTACCTGTAAAATCCCCCGCGTGACCAAGCACCGCATAGGTCATTTCGCCGGTTTCGGCGCGGCAACGGTGTTGGCGGCTGCCGCGCTGCTGGTCGGCCCGAGCGCGGCTCCTGCGGCCGTGCCGTCGGCCACCGCGAACGACTGCCCGGACGTTGAGCTCATCTTTGCCCGCGGCACCGCCGAACCGGCCGGCGTCGGGCGTGTCGGCCAAGCCTTCGTCGACTCGCTGCGCCAGCAGACCGGCCTGAACATCGATGTGTACGGGGTGAACTATCCCGCGGGGCGTCTGCAGCTTGGCGGTGGCGACGGGGCCAACGACACCATTTCGCGGATCAAGGACGCGGTTCAAGCGTGTCCGAACACCAAGATCGTGCTGGGCGGATATTCGCAGGGGGCGTCGGTGATCGACATCGTCGCCGGGGTCCCGGCGGGCGGTGTCACCTGGGGTAATTCGCTGCCTGCCCAATACGTCGACAACGTCGCGGCGGTTGCCACCTTCGGCAATATCGCCGATCGGTCGGGCAGCCCGATTTCCAGCCAAAGTTCGCTGCTGGGGTCCAAGGCCATTGACCTGTGCAACCCCACCGACCCGATTTGCCACGAAGGCCCTGGCAATCAATGGAGCGGACACACCGAGGGCTACGTGCCCACGTACACCAGCCAGGCGGCGACCTTCGTCGCAGCCAAACTCATAGCCGCTGGAGCTAAGCCGCCGTTTGGCCCATTTGCCCCAGCAACCATTGCCATTCGGTAACGGTCTGGTCAATTTGCCCGATAACATCGGGTATGAGTCTCCGCCCGGCTTCGGGGTTGCTGGGGTTGCTGATCGCGGCCGCACTGATAACCACCCCGTTCGCGCTGATACCGACAGCGTCGGCGGCGTGCCCAGATGTCGAGGTGGTGTTCGCCCGCGGCACCGGCGAGCCGCCGGGCGTCGGCAATGTCGGCAACGCATTCGTCAGCTCGCTGCGTTCGCAAGTCCAGGGCAAATCCGTCGGAACATACGGGGTCAAATACCCGGCCAGCTACAACTTCCTTGCGGCCACCAATGGCGCGGGCGATGCCAGTAGTCACATCCAGTACATGGCCAACGCGTGCCCCGACACCAAGCTGGTTCTTGGCGGATACTCGCAGGGCGCCGCGGTAATTGACATCCTCACCGCTGCCCCGGTGCCCGCGTTGGGCTTTCGACAGCCGCTACCGCCCGATGTGGCCGATCATGTTGCGGCGGTTGTCGTCTTCGGTAATCCCTCGACCCGGTTGGGCGGTCCACTGACCACGCTGAGCGCGCAGTATGGGCCCAAGACCATCGACCTGTGCGACAACGGAGATCCGGTATGCGAGGACGGCAGGAACTGGTCGGCGCATGCCCAGTATGTCCAGTCTGGGATGACCAGCCAGGCCGCGGCTTTCGCGGCCGCACGGCTCTAGCTGCTGCTAGTGCTGCGTAGGTCGCGAGTGATCGCCGACCGTGCCGCCAGCTGATCGTCCGGAGGATAGTCCACGCCGGTAAGCATCAACCCTTGCGGCGGCGCGGCAGCGAAGTCACTCGACCGGTGTGTCGCGGTGAGCAGGTCGCGGCACCAGGCCGGGGTGCGCCGGTGTTCACCGACGGCCAACAGCGCTCCGACCAATGAACGCACCATCGACCAACAGAAAGCGTCGGCGGTGACGTGCGCGGTGATCATATCGCCGTCACGCGACCAGTCCAGCCGCTGGAGGTCCCTGACCGTGGTGGCGCCCTCGCGGTGACGGCAGAACGCACCGAAGTCGTGCAATCCCAATAGTTCTCGTGATGCCAAGGCCATCGCACCGACGTCCAGGTCGCGGGGCCAGGCGGTGGTGTAACGCGCTTGCAGCGGCTCTACGCCGTAGGGCGCCGTCGATAACCGGTAGAGGTAGTGGCGGCGCAGCGCCGAAAACCGTGCGTCGAAAACGGCTGGAACACGGGCGATCTGGCGGACCCTGACATCGATGGGCAAGAACCGGCCGAGACGTCGCAGCAGCGGCAAAAATTCCAGCTCAGCCGCGCGTGGGGGTACCTCCCGCTTACGGGGGAGCGAGCGAGGGTAGGCGTTCGGTAGCGCGTCGACGGGCACATCGACATGAGCGACCTGTCCGGTCGCGTGGACGCCGGTGTCGGTGCGTCCTGCCGCGCGCAGCTGCACCGGCGTCCGGAACACCGTCGACAGCGCTTCGTCAAGCACACCGGCAACCGTCCGTTGCCCCGCCTGCACTGCCCAGCCCGCGAACTCCGTTCCGTCATAGGCGATGTCGAGCCGAAGGCGGACGCGCCCGCCACCGTCGTCGATGGCGGGCACGTTTACGTTTTCAGGACTCGTCGGAGTCAGCCTCGACTTCGGCTTGAGGAGCCGCGGCAGCGGCTTCAGGTGCCTCGGCGTCGGCTTCAGGCGCCTCGGCGTCGGCGTCGGGAACCCCCGTCTCGGGACCAGTAGCATCGGGTTCAGTTGCGGCCTCGACCTCTACGGCGGCGGGACCGACCGCCGCCTCGGGCTCGACCGCGGCCTGCGGCGCCGCCGCGGCGGCTACCGGTGCAGCCTTCTTCCGCGCCGCCTGCGCGCCCGCCACCCGAAGGGCGCGGTTGGCCTCCGAGGTCACCGTCTTCTCCCGAACCAGCTCGATCACCGCCATCGGCGCGTTGTCACCCTTACGCGCCTCGACCTTGATGATGCGGGTGTAGCCGCCGTTGCGGTCGGCAAAGAACGGCCCGATCTCGGCGAACAAGACGTGCACCACGTCCTTGTCACGGATCTTTTTGAGCACCTCACGCCGGTTGTGCAGCGTGCCTTTCTTGGCATGGGTGATCAACTTCTCGGCGTACGGCCGCAACGCCCGCGCCTTGGGCTCGGTGGTCTTGATCCGGCCGTGCTCGAACAGCGACGTGGCCAGATTGGCCAGCATCGCCTTCTGATGCGATGACGACCCGCCGAGGTGACGACCCTTGGTGGGCTTGGGCATTGCTGGGCTCCTGTCTAGATAATCAAAGCCAGCCCGTTAGAGCTGCTCGGTTTCGGCGTAGTCCTGGTCGTCGTAGCTACCGTCGTTGGACCACGTTCCGGTGGCGACGTCGTAGCCCGCCACCTCCGACGGGTCGAAGCTGGCCGGGCTGTCCTTGAGCGACAGACCCAACTGGTGCAGCTTGACCTTCACCTCGTCGATCGACTTCTGGCCGAAGTTGCGGATGTCGAGCAGATCGGATTCGGTGCGCGACACCAGCTCGCCGACCGTATGCACGCCTTCCCGCTTGAGGCAGTTGTAGGACCGCACCGTCAGATCCAGGTCGTCGATCGGCAGCGCGAACGACGCGATGTGGTCGGCCTCAGCCGGTGAGGGGCCGATCTCGATGCCCTCGGCTTCGACGTTGAGTTCGCGTGCCAGACCGAACAATTCGACCAGGGTCTTACCCGCCGACGCCAGCGCGTCGCGGGGGTTGATCGAGCTCTTGGTCTCGACGTCCAGGATCAGCTTGTCGAAGTCGGTGCGCTGCTCGACACGGGTGGCGTCCACCTTGTAGGTGACCTTGAGCACCGGCGAGTAGATGGAATCCACTGGGATGCGCCCGATTTCGGCACCCGAAGCGCGGTTCTGCACCGCCGGCACGTAACCGCGGCCGCGCTCGACGACGAGCTCGACCTCGAGCTTGCCCTTGTCGTTCAGCGTCGCGATGTGCATGTCGGGGT
>JAFAQO010000416.1 GCA_019246375.1 Mycobacterium sp.
GCGGAGGCCAGGGTGTGCCCGTCGGGGCTGAAGGTCACACTGTTCACCTTGCCGGTGTGACGCCGCAGAGGTAGTGCGGTGTCGAGGTTCCACAACCGCACGGTCTGATCGGTGCTGCCGGAGGCCAGGGTCTGCCCGTCGGGGCTAAACGCCACACCGAACACGGCGCCGGTGTGGCCGGTCAGGGGCTGGCCCAGCGGGCCCGGGTGCGCGGGGTCGGTGAGATTCCACAACCGGATGGTGGAATCGCCGCTGCCGGAGGCCAGGGTGTGCCCGTCGGGGCTAAACGCCACACTCAACACGGTATTGGTGTGGCCGGTCAGGGGCCCGCCCAGCGGGCCCGGGTGCGCCCGGTCGGTCAGATCCCACAACCGCACAGTGTCATCGACACTGGCGGAGGCCAGGGTGTGCCCGTCGGGGCTAAACGCCACACTGGCCACCGCCTTGGTGTGATTTATCAGGGGCCCGCCCAGCGGGCCCGGGTGGGCCGAGTCGGTCAGATCCCACAACCGCACGGTGGAATCGGAACTGCCTGAGGCCAGCGTGTGCCCGTCGGGGCTAAACGCCACACTCCATACGGGGCCGGTGTGGCCCGTCAGGGGCTGGCCCAGCGGGCCGGGATGGGCCGAGTCGGTCAGATCCCACAACCGCACGGTGCCATCGAAACTGCCGGAGGCCAGGATGTGCCCGTCGGGACTGAACGCCACCCTGTTCGCCGGTGCTGGCGTGCGGATGATGACCCGCGTGGTGTTCAGCGCCGTGGTGGCGGTGTAGAACGCGCCGCGACTCGCGGTGGGGTGGGAACGCAATCGTTGCGCGGCCAAGGTGTCCGCCAGCGCGTGAATGTCACTATCGGCAGTGACCCGGGAAAACACCGCCGTGGCGTCGGTGTCGAGTTCGGCGGCCAGCGCATCGCGCGCTTCACGAACGGCTTGCCTGTACTCGAACACGGCCACGACGGCACCGACGACGGCGATGATCGCAACGATCACGGTGGCGACCAGAACCCGTCGCAGGATGCGGGAGCGTCTGCGCAGATCGGCGGCGTGGGCTTGTTCCGTGGCAGCAAGAGCTTCGGCGGCCTGTTGGCGTTCCTTGAGTTCCGCCTCACGCTGCGCGGCGGCTTGCCGTTCTTGCTCCGCGCGGGCCGACAGCGCCGCCTTCTCCTCTTCTGCGCGCCGGCGGTCGCGGTGTTCGCGTACGACGCCGGTGAGCACATCGTGAGTCAGTTCGATGCGTTGCGCGCCGTAGTGCTCTTCGAGGCGGAGCAGCCGCTTGCCGATCAGCTGGTCGAGTTCGTCGTTGGTCAGATGCGTCGGCACCGCGTCCTCGCGCGGGTAGCTGTTGCGAAACCCCTTCTCGGTGATCAACTCGGACTCGATGAAGCGCGCGACGCATGGTGGCAGATCACTTACACACGACGAATAGTAGTTCGACAAAATGTCGCCCTTGGCGTCCTCGACCAGCTGCTCGTCGAACTGCGGCTGCCCACGCCGCTTCCGCTCCTCATTTAGCTCGCGGCAAAATAAGCTCAGCAGCGCCGGTTCCACGTCCGAACTCCCAAGGTGATCACCCGGGCGATCGGCGTCCGTCGCTGCGGTATCGCGGCTCTCGCCGGCGATGATGCCCACCACCCGGCGCGCCAGCGCAGCCGTCATCAGGTGCGTAGCCGGTTCGTACACCGCAACGAGCCCGTCCGCTGCCCGCAAGGGACGCAGCCGCATCCGCGCGCGTCCCAGCGCAGGAATAACCTGGCGCCATTCTTCGAGTGCGGGAAGAAAGTCTTCGCGCAGGCTAATCAATAGCTTGTAATTGCGCGACCGCAACTGAAATCGCCCAGCCACCGCCTCGTCGTCTTTCATTCGCGCAGCCAGATCGGCAGGTATGCGGTTCTCGGCCAGGTCACCAAGGTCATTTCTGAACTCTTCGACCAGATCGGGCACCCGCTCACCGAGTGTAAAGAGCTCTTCGAACTGGTCGAGGACAATCACCGGGGTCATCGGATAGTTCCGCCCACTCCATAGCTCAAAGTCGGCACGATGGAGGTATTCCCAAAGTGATTCATCATCCAACGGCAGCATCGCATCGGGCACGCTGGCCCGAATCGAATTGTAGACGGATTGATGTAGCTGGCGAGACAATGGCGCCGAACTCGGCTTCAGCTCGAAGCGCACGTAGATCGGCAGAAAGTCGCGGTCGCGCAGCACAGGAACCAGGCGCGCTCGCAAATCGCCGTCACGTAGCAATGGAAACACGCCCGCTTGCAGCAGCGATGTCTTGCCGAGTCCGGACCGTGCGTACAATATTGTGACCGGAAAGTCGAGCACATGGTTCAGCAACTCTGCTGATTCATGATCGCGGCCGTAAAAGAACTCGTGCCCCTTTTCGTCAAACGCTTCGAGGCCCGGCCATGGGTTGTCGCGGTCGAGCCGCGTGGTTGCCGTTTCGGTGGTCATGCCGCGCCCGGGCGCCGCATAGCACGGATTTCGTCTTTTAACATCGCATGCAGATTCGCATCCGGTTCACCCGCCGGCGCGCGACCAAACTGGAAGTCCCTGAAGGCATCTGGAAAATTCTTATACCGACTCGGGTCACCCGCATAGTCATTGTCCACAATCACGGGCACAATGAAGCGGCGACCCATAATGGAACGCGATCGATCTACCGCCTCCCTCCACTCGCTGAAAACGTAGCCTTCCTCCGACCGCTCCGTGTTAGCCGAGATGATCGGGACGAACAAGCGGATAGTCTCACGGATCGCGGTCAAAATCTGAGGCTTCCATGCATCGCCCGGGAGTAGCCGTCGCTCGTCCAGCCATACGTCCCCGCGGAGCCTTTCGGTAATCGCAGTGTGCAATCGCCGGGCAGCGTCTGCATCCTCACGCATGTAGCTGATGAAGATCTGCGCGTCCGGCGCAAAAAGACCGGCGGGCTCAACCGCGACGGGTGGCCTCGCTTTGCGTTGCTCCTTCCAGCGTGCATGCAACTCCGCAACGAATTCGGTCGGCGCCATCTCCCGCTGCTGGACCAGCGGCTGACGACAATAGGTGGCAAAGAAACTCGACAGCGACGATTCGTGCGAGGTTGAGGCGCCCACGAAGAAGAACTGCTTGTTGCGCTCATCCCATAGCCGCGTTTTGCTCGACATGCGCACGAGAAACCGCCCGATCCAGTCGGGAACATCGCAGCCAATAAACAGCATCGCGTGATGCTTCAGCTGAGAATCAAGCCAGTTAGGCAGGCTCGCCGTTTCGGTGAGCAACGCGTGAAGCCACTCCAGCCGGTCCTCCTCATGGATCGCATACTCGGCAGTGGAGGCGGCCTGACCAAACAGATTCAGTACGACGGTATCGCCTATCGCAGCCGCTTGTGCATTTCGCGACTGTTCGATAGTGGCCTGATTCGGGCAAAACGTGAGCTCACGCGTCATCTCCCGACCCTCGAAACGGACCTCGTTTACCGCCTTCGCGAGCAGTCGGTCAGGCGTCGTAGTCACGAAGAGGCGAAATTCATCGATCGCGGCGAGGTCACGGAGCGCATCGCCAGGCGCCGGGTAGTCCTC
>JAFAQO010000432.1 GCA_019246375.1 Mycobacterium sp.
CCGCAGCGTCACGTTCGGGCAGAAAACGCGACTAACCCAGAATCAGGCCCGACGTGGGAACGCCGGTGCCGGCGGTGACGAGCACATGCTCGACGTCAGGGACTTGGTTCACGGAGGTGCCCCGCAGTTGCCGCACGCCTTCGGCAATGCCGTTCATGCCGTGGATGTAGGCCTCACCGAGCTGGCCGCCATGGGTGTTGATAGGCAGCCGGCCGCCGAGCTCGATCGCGCCGTCGGCGATGAAATCTTTCGCTTCGCCCCAGCCGCAGAATCCCAACTCCTCCAGCTGAATCAGCGTAAAGGGAGTGAAATGGTCGTAGAGAACGGCTGTTTGGATGTCGGTGGGCCGCAGACCGGACTGCTGCCACAGCTGCCGGCCGACCAGACCCATCTCCGGCAGACCGTCGAGCTCAGCTCGGTAGTAGCTGACCATCGTGTATTGGTCGGGGCTGGAACCCTGCGAGGCCGCCTCGATGACCGCCGGCCGCTGTTTGAGATCCTTGGCGCGCTCGGTCGAGGTCACCACGATCGCGACCGCGCCGTCGGTCTCCTGGCAGCAGTCCAGCAGCCGCAACGGTTCGGCGATCCACCGCGAATTCTGGTGGTCCTCAATGGTTATCGGCTTTTCGTAGAAGTACGCCTTCGGGTTCTTCGCGGCGTGCTTGCGGTCGGCTACCGAGATGGCGCCGAAGTCGCGGCTGGTCGCTCCGCACAGATGCATGTAGCGTTTGGCGATCATCGCCACCTGCGCGGCCGGTGTGCTCAAGCCGTGCGGATAGGAGAACGAATTGTCCACTCCGGTGGAGTCGGCGTTTTCGGTCAGCCGACTCTGCACCTGGCCGAATCGCATGCCGGAACGCTCGTTGAACGCCCGGTAGGCCACCACGACCTCGGCCACCCCGGTGGCAACGGCCATCGCAGCTTGCTGGATGACGGCGCACGCGGCCCCGCCGCCATAGTGGATCTTGGAAAAGAACTTCAGCTCACCAATGCCGGCAGCCCGGGCGACCGCGACCTCGGTGTTGGAGTCCATCGTGAACGTGGTCAGGCCGTCGACATCGGCTGGAGTCAGCCCGGCATCGTCGAGGGCGTCCTGTACGGCTTCGGCTGCCAACCTCAGCTCACTGCGGCCGGAGTTCTTCGAGAAGTCGGTAGCCCCGATGCCGGCGATCGCGGCCTTGCCCGAGAGCATCAGGAGCCCGCCATCGCCAGCGTGGCAGTGGCGATCACGTGATCGCCAAGGCTATTGCGGCCCAGGACTTTCACGGTGGCCACGCCGTCGTCGACCGCGGTCACTTCACCGGAAAACGTCACGGTGTCATAGGCGTACCACGGCACACCCAGCCGCAGGCCGATCGATTTGATCAACGCCGACGGCCCCGCCCAATCCGTGATGTAGCGCTGCACCAGCCCGGTGTCGGTCAGGATGTTGACGAAGATGTCCTTGGACCCCTTGGCCTGCGCCTTGTCCCGGTCGTGGTGCACATCTTGAAAGTCACGGGTGGCCAACGCCGTTGACACGATGAACGTCGGATCGCCGTAGATCTTGAGCTCAGGCAGTTGCGTGCCGACTTCGACAGTCGGTGCGGTCATGCGTCTGGCTCCCAAGCGTATAGCGTCCACTCCGGGCTGCTGTCGCTGGCCGGGAAGTCGATAAAGATTGCGCGGACCGGCATTCCGATCTCCACCTCCGCGGGGTCGACGTTGCGCAGTTCGCCGAGCATCCTTACGCCTTCTGCGAGTTCGATCAGCGCGATCACGAACGGCAGAGTGCGACCGGGCACCTTCGGCGCGTGATGCACCACGAAGCTGAACACCATGCCCTTGCCGCTGGCCACCACGTAGTCGATCGGCGCTTGCTTGTCCTGCCACACCGCCGGCACCGGCGGGTGCTGCAGGCTTCCGTCCGCGCGCTTCTGAATCCGCAACTCGTGGGCGTTGACTCCGTCCCAGAAGAATTGGGTGTCCTTCGACGACGAGGGACGTATCATGGTCGCCGGATCGAGGTCGTCGGGTACCGCCGCCTTGTTATCCTCGCGTGGCCGGAACTTCAGGATGCGCCAGTTCATTTCGGCGACGTCCTCATCCCCGACCTGCCAGGTGATGTGCTGGTTGATGAAATAGCCTTCACCCAGCGCCGTATCCTTGGGCCCGATCACGTCGGTCAGTTCGGCGCTAACGCTGACCTCTTCACCCGGCTGCAGATACCGGTGATAGATCTGCTCGCAGTTGGTCGCCACCACACCGATATAGCCGGCATCGTCGAACAACGTGACGACGCGGCCCAACGGGTCGTCGTCGGGGCGGACTCCGCCGAGTCCCATCATCGTCCACACCTGGATCATCGCGGGGGGTGCGACGATTCCGGGATGGCCTGCAGCCCGTGCCGCCGCCTCGTCGACGTAGATCGGGTTCTTGTCGCCCATCGCGTCGACCCAGTGATGAATCATCGGCTGGTTAACCGGATCCCGGCCGGCGCGGGGCTTGCTCTTCCCTGCTGCCTTGACCTGTTCGACGGCGGCCCGAAAGTCGCTCACCGTGGAACCCTGGGCACTTTGAGACCCGAGGCCGCGATCATCTCCCGCATGACTTCGTTCACACCGCCACCGAACGTAATCACCAGATTGCGCTTGGTCTGGGAGTCGAGCCAGTTCAGCAGCTCGGCGGTGTCCGGCTCAGCGGGGTTACCGTACTTGCCGACGATTTCTTCGGCGAGTCGACCGACGTATTGAACACGTTCAGTGCCAAACACTTTGGTGGCGGCGGCATCGGCCACATTGATGTCCTTACCTGCGGCGGCCACCTGCCAGTTGAGCAACTCGTTGATCCGCCAAATCGAATGAATCTCTCCAAGCGCGCGCTTGACGTCGTCGTGATCGATCGGCGTGACACCGTCACCACCGGGCTTGGATGCCCACGCGTGCACCCGGTCGTAGATGCTGGCGAACCGGCCGGCCGGGCCGAGCATCACCCGCTCGTTGTTGAGCTGGGTGGTGATCAGCCGCCAGCCGCCGTTCTCTTCACCGACCAACATGTCCGCCGGTACGCGGACATCGTTGTAGTAGGTGGCGTTAGTGTGGTGGGCGCCGTCGGACAGGATGATCGGCGTCCACGAGTAGCCGGGATCCTTGGTGTCGACGATCAGGATCGAAATGCCTTTGTGCTTAACGGCTTCTGGGTCGGTACGGCACGCCAGCCAGATGTAATCGGCATCGTGGGCACCCGTGGTGAAGATCTTTTGCCCGTTCACGATGTACTCATCGCCATGCCGAACCGCTGTGGTCCGTAAGGATGCAAGATCGGTGCCGGCCTCTGGTTCGGTGTAGCCGATCGCGAAGTGGACTTCACCGGCCAGGATCGCGGGCAGGAACTTCTTCTTCTGCATGTCACTGCCGTAGACCTGCAGTGTGGGCCCTACTGTCTGCAGGGTTACGGCGGGCAACGGCACGTCGGCCCGATGCGCCTCGTTGACGAAGATTTGCTGCTCGATCGGACCGAAGCCGAGGCCGCCGAACTCTTTTGGCCACCCAACACCCAGCTTGCCATCCTGGCCCATCCGCCGGATCACCGCGCGGTAAGCCTTGCCGTGCCGATCGTTTTCCATTTCCTTCGCCTCTTCGGGCGAGATCAAGTTCGAAAAGTATTGCCGGAGTTCGGCTTGCAATTGACGCTGCTCCGGTGTCAGGTCGATGAACATAGCGCTCCCACGAGGTCGAGACGATGAGACGGCCCGCCCAGCAGCCGGGTCAGATCTTTGATCGTGGAGTAATACCGCGGCATCGGATAGGTGATGTCCATCCCCATGCCGCCGTGCAAATGATGGCAGATTTGCATTACGGGTGGCGCTTGGGACGCAATCCAGTAACCCAGCACGTCGAGGTCGCCGTCGGCGTCACGGCCTTCTGCCAGTCGCCAGACCGCCGATTTTGCAGCCAAATCGAGTGTGCGCGATGCGATATAGACTTCGGCGAGTTGGGCGGCGACTGTCTGGAAGGTCGACAGCGGCTTGCCGAACTGGTGCCGGTTGGCCACGTAGTCAGCGGTAAGCCGCAGCGCACCGGCCACCAGTCCGTCGGCGTAGGCGCCGATCATGGCCAGCACCAGCTGATTGACCCTATCGGCGGTGGCACCGGTCATCACGTCCTCCTCGGCGACCGGCACGTCGGCGAATGTGACCGCATACTCGTTACTGCCATTGGAGGTCGGTGTACGCACCACCTGCACACCGTCGGCCTTTGCCGATACCACGACTACGGCACTGTCCGCGGTCACCAGCATCCACTCGGCTTGTTCGGCATATCCAACGCCGACTTTGGTGCCCGACAACCGGCTGTGGACGAAAGCGGTCGCCGGCCGGTCGGGCAGCGCCGCACCGGGTTCGTTCAACGCAGCGGTCAACACCGCGCCCTTGGCCACTCCGGCCAGGAAGCGGTCCTGCTGCGCGTCGGAAGCCGAATCCAGTAGCGGCACTACACCAAAGCCCAAGGTGGCCAACGCCGGAGTAATCACGCCGTGGCGTCCCAATTCGGTCAGCACCGTCGCAACCTCGGGCAGACCGACCCCGTCGCCGCCGAGGCGCTCCGGCACAGCCAGTGCCGTCACACCTCCGTCGACCAGCGCGGCCCACGTCGAGGCCCGCTCCAACACCGAGGACATCACATCGGCCACCGCCTGTTGGGGGGCGGTGAGATCGAAATCCATCAGTGTGCGACCGGGCACTTGCCGGTGTAATCCACCTGCCAATGCTTGATGCCGTTGAGCCATCCCGACCGCAGCCGCTCCGGTTTTGAAATCGGCTTCAGGTCCGGCATGTGATCGGCGACCGCGTTGAAGATCAGGTTGATCGTCATCTTCGCCAGGTTGGCGCCGATGCAGTAGTGCGCGCCCGTGCCGCCGAAGCCGACATGAGGATTGGGATCACGCAGGATGTTGAACGTGTACGGGTCCTCGAAGACTTCTTCGTCGAAGTTGGCCGACCGGTAGAACATCACCACCCGCTGGCCTTTTTTGATCTGCACACCGGACAGTTCGTAATCCTCAAGCGCGGTGCGCTGGAAGCAGGTGACCGGGGTGGCCCAGCGAACGATCTCGTCGGCAGCGGTCTCCGGACGTTCGCGCTTGAAGAGCTCCCACTGGTCGGGGTAGTCGGCGAAGGCCATCATGCCCTGAGTGATCGAGTTGCGCGTGGTCTCGTTACCCGCGACCGCGAGCATCACCACGAAGAAGCCGAACTCGTCGTCGGAGAGCTTCTCGCCTTCGATGTCCGCTTCGATCAGCTGCGTCACGATGTCGTCGCCCGGGTTTTTGGCCTTTTCCTCGGCCATCTTCATCGCGTACATGATCAACTCCGCGGAAGAGGCCTTGGGATCGATGTCGGCGTACTCGGGGTCGTCGTTGCCCGTCATCTCGTTCGACCAGCGGAACAGCTTGTCGCGATCCTCCTGCGGCACGCCGAGCAGACCGGCGATCGCCTGCAACGGCAGTTCGCAGGACACCTGCTCGACGAAGTCGCCGGAGCCGGCGGCGGAAGCCGTTTTGGCGATCTTCTGGGCGCGCTCGTGGAGCTCGTCGTGCAGGCGTCCGACAGCACGCGGCGTGAAACCGCGGGAGATGATCTTGCGCAACCGGGTGTGGTGCGGGGCGTCCATGTTCAGCATCACGAACCGCTGGACCTCGATGTCCTCCCGTGCGATGTCGTTGTTGAACCGCGGGATGACCCCGTTCTGGTAGCTGGAGAAGATATCGCTGCGCCGCGACACCTCTTTGACGTCGTTAAGTTTGGTGATCGCCCAGAAGCCGCCGTCGTGGAAACCGCCGCCGTTGCCGGGCGCCTGTTCGTTCCACCAGATCGGCGCGGTCGCGCGCAACTCGGCGAATTCCTCCATCGGGAGCCGCTCGGTGTAGATGTCGGGGTCGGTGAAGTCGAACCCTGTGGGAAGATTGGGGCCCGAACGAGGGTTGGCCATCAGTGCACTCCTCAATACAACGTGTTCTAGTGCCAGTAAAACATGCCCTCACCGCAGACAAAAGGCACGAATGTATCGTCGCTTGTCAGAGTAATGAAACGTGTTCTAGCCTGGCCGCATGGGTAACCCGGTAATCGTCGAAGCCACTCGCAGCCCAATCGGCAAACGTAACGGATGGTTGTCAGGGCTGCATGCCACCGAACTGCTGGGCGCGGTGCAGAAGGCGTTGGTCGACAAGGCCGGCATCGCGGCCGCTGATGTCGAGCAGGTTGTCGGGGGTTGCGTAACCCAGTACGCCGAGCAATCCAACAACATAAGCAGGACCGCGTGGCTAACCGCGGGCCTGCCCGAACAGGTCGGCGCCACGACCGTCGACTGTCAGTGCGGCAGCGGGCAGCAGGCCAATCATCTGGTCGCTGGGCTGATCGCGGCCGGGGCGATCGACGTCGGCATCGCCTGCGGAGTCGAGGCGATGACGCGGGTGCCGCTCGGCGCCAACCGTGGCGAGACGGGCTCCCCCCGCCCCGACTCGTGGGACATCGACATACCCAACCAGTTTGAAGCGGCCGAGCGCATCGCCAAGCGGCGCGGCATTACCCGCGAAGACATCGACGCGTTCGGATTCGAGTCACAGCTACGCGCCAAGCGCGCCTGGGACGAGGGTCGCTTCGACCGGGAAATCTCGCCGATCGAGGCACCGTTGCTCGACGAGCAGAAGCGGCCCACCAGTGAACGGCACGAGGTTTCCCGCGACCAGGGTCTGCGCGACACCACGCTGGAGGGCTTGAGCCAGCTCAAGCCCGTGCTTGAAGGCGGAATCCACACCGCGGGAACGTCGTCACAGATTTCCGATGGCGCGGCGGCGGTGTTGTGGATGGACGA